>NZ_JALQDB010000052.1:0-8298 GCF_023631465.1 Caballeronia sp. GAWG1-1 | reverse complement strand
AGCCCGCAGAGCAATGGCATGGCAGAAAGCTTCGTCAAGACGATGAAGCGCGATTACGTTGCGTTCATGCCGAAGCCGGACGCGGCGACCGCCGTGCGCAATCTGGCCGTCGCATTCGAACACTACAACGACAAACACCCGCATAGCGCGCTGAAATACCGCTCGCCGCGCGAGTTCCGACGTAAAGCCGATTCATCAACCTTGGTGTGAGATGGTGTCCGGAACTACGGGGGCAAATCCACTGCCCGACTGGTTACACGTCTTATCAGGTTCTTGGAACCGCAAACGTTGATTGGCCTGCATTTTGGTGTGGACGTCCGCACGTTAATGGAGTAGAAACCCTTTTCGACTTCGGCGGGATGTACGGATATTCTTCGAGCACCACGTTGGGGGCCGTGCCATGGAAGGGTTACAACGTCTACGTAAATCCCTTCACCTCCACCGATACCTGTCCAGTTGGTTACTCACACAGCCAAGTCTTAGGCACCCCAAATATCGACAATGCGTTATTTTTCTGTTACCGCGCGCACAGTCCTGGTGGTACCACAATGACTTTTGGTGGAATGACCGGCGATGGGCAGTCACCTTATCCTAATCCGTCTACGAATAGCAACTATACGTGTCCACAAGGTTACACACGGTACATTGTTTATGGGACACCTAATATTGATTATTCACTTTTTTATTGTGGAATCGCGACAAATGCGTCAACAACCAAAGCAGGTGATGGCTCGCTTGGCATCGGTGAGCCATTTGTTTCAAATACTATTGTAAATAATTGGAATTTAGATGACCAAATAGATGGCATTCTTTCTCTTCACCCGCGTGTGGTACGAATGTGGATGCTCAATTTTCAAGAGTTCAGCGGCATTTCGTCAGGGGGGGTTCAACCCGCGAGCGCCAATCTTGCGCTTTATCAACACGCCGTTGATCGCTTAGTACAATCCGGCGTGACTCTCGTAGGTATGGACAACTCCTTCCCTGCATGGATGACTGGATCAAACGATCCATCTGGATCTGGTATCCCGTGTCCAGCCACTGGCTCGCCGTACGCTACATTCCTGCTAAGCTGGCAGGCTACATGGAAAGCACAAGCCAATACATTCCCGGCTATTACATATTGGGAGATTGGAAACGAGTTGAACGGGTTGGATGTATTAAAGCCAATCCAAAGTGGGGCAGGTTCTTGCGGAAAAAGTCATTTTAGCTATAACGACCGAATCAAAATTTCCCTCGACCTCATGTATTGGGGCTATCGGGGCGTTAAAGCAGGAAATCCAAGCGCCACAGTGTTCATGCCCGCTGCCGCCCCAGTTACCGCTGACGACAACGCAACGAACGATCCAAGTTTGCGGGGCATCGCGAAATACATTAGCGACCTCTATCAAGCTATCGCTTTAAACACGTCTTTGTCCACGAACAAGCGGGATTATTTTGATGGCGCAAATTGGCATCCTTACATTGGTCAAGACGCGACTATGAGCACTTGGGTTGCTACCAATGAAGCAGTGCATGATTCCCTGACGAACTATGGTGATGAAAATATTCCGGTCTTGCTATCCGAAGACGGCTATACGACGCCCAACGCCCCCGCATCCCAGCAGGCGATGCTCCATACAATCAATCTTACGCAGACAAATCTTCCCTGGGTTAAGTATTTAATTTGGTTCAGGGCATTTGCCAATACTCCTGACCCCGATTATGCAATATTGCTTGGCTATCCCTTCCAGCAAACTCTTTCATCTCAGCTCTTTTGTCAGTTTACAGGTTGCAACAACCTTCCCTATCGGTAAGAGCGCCGATATTGCTTGTGCTTGTGATGTGTAATTTTGGAAGGAAAGTCGTGTGTCCGCTGCTCGCCGACCCTTGCTCTTCGGTCATCGGCGGAACCCGTTCCAATTCTGCCAGATGGCTTTCTCAAAACTGGTCAGTCGGCCACTTCGGATATTGCAAATTGGAGCGCTAGTAAGGTCGCGGGCGAACTGACCCGATCGGCCATCTCCCGTCGCTCAGTCAAGCCAGCGAGCGGTCATTCGAGCTGCTGCATTACTCGGAAACGCGCCCGATTCTCAAAGCGCCGATGACTACCCTTGCGCCCGCTAGCAGCTGCTTGTCTCGAGGATCTGGTCTCAAACGGCGAGCAATCGATCGATTGTCCTTTGACGCCAGGTCGGAGACCGACGGCGCCTCGATTTCCCCGTTTTGCCCGACAATCGTGGCTGCAAACTAAGCGGTAAGGAAATCGCGATACTCTGCAACGACAGCACGCTGTCACGAAATTAGGCACAGTCTCGCCCCCTTTAAGCTATTGACTAGCACTCGGAACCCAGACCATACCACCACATCCAACTCCTGGACCTTCTTAGGGGCATCGAGGGCACGACTCGCCTCGCGGGTACCGCAAACGGTGGGTTCTACAAAAAAGATACGCCCCGATGTATGTCCCAGTAGCGCGCTTCCCCTTTCTGGCAAAAGCTTTCTTTGATCGTATAAAGCCACCGGCGACCACTCTAACCCTGCCTTTCTTGACCGCCACCTTTCTGACTTTTTTTCTAATCACGGTTTCACCTTTATCGTCTTGGAATGAAGTTCGGAAAGGTATCTACTGTCAAGCGACAGCCGCACAAGGTGATCGATAAACCATAAGCTAAGCGTAATTGTGCCCGCCGACAATTGGAAGACTCTTCCAAAGCTTGCAGTAAAAAGCAATGCCACGACTGCCAGCATCAATGACAGGGTGCCGACTTCTAACAACGCGGTAGCCATTTGGTTTTGCCATCGAGTGACCTTGTACGATTGGAGGTTGAGAGAACTAAGTAGAGATACGAAGCTCGCAAGAACGTACCAAGTAGGAAGCTGCAAGCTGACGCGAGTTGGGCTGTCGAGAACTGCTAGTCCCGCCACCGCAGTGAAACTAAAGCCTGCTAATGAGAGTATAAATCCACGGTGAACGTCTCGCTCTTGGGCGGCCTCGGGAATATCGGTGCTCATCAACCTACGCCATCGCATGCACAGGATGGACCGGGTTATTAGCGGGACGAGCGGAGCGAAATAGGAGGAAAGGAGCAGGGCTTCCATTATTTTAGCTAACGGTACTTCGGGCCGATCGCTCACCAAGATATTTGTTACGAATATCGCAGCTCGCGACCGGCAGATTGTGGCGGGACGCACAAGCGTGGATGGTGCAACCTGCGGATCCCGACCAAAAGGCAGAATTGCACGCCGACGGCGTCGCAGTCAGCCACGAAAAGTCTTCAGCAAAAGTATCGCATGCCTAGTAGGTGAACAAGTTCAATGAAGTTCCTTATTCACGGTTGTGTACTTCGTGCCTGTAGTCCGCCCTGCTGATGAATACCCTAAAGAAAATGGACTCTGATCCAACTGGCTTGCGGAGCGGCCGATCGGGCGTATTCGGTGGCTTTTGTCTGATGGGCGACTCAAAGCTTCGAGCTTGTCCGTCAAAGACGTGATGGTGGGACCGGTGAGTAGTACGAATATAATTGGGACCGGACGATGGCGCTGTGGTAAGTATGCGAAGAATGCTGCTTTTGTTGCTTTTCTTGCTTCTCGTGTCGTGCGTAGCATTTCGTCTGACAGGCGAATTGTTCCCGAAGAAGTTGGGGACTGGCCGGGTAGAAATACAGATACGGATAGCCAGCCAGAATCGCATCATTCGCAAATATCGGATTGTTGTTGATCAAGAAAGAATTGTAAAAACGGCCAAAAAGTTACAATCTGGTGGGAGGAAACAGCGTCGTCAACGGACGGGCAAATCATGAATTTAACCGAGCAGACTTCCTTCTACTGCCACGACCACACATTGCGCACACTACGGTCTGGTTCTCGTTACAGCCATTCGATTTCGTACAGGTGGGCGGAAGTCAACGGCCAGACTTATGGAATCGAACCGGACGATCCTTGGGACCATGCGTTTGCGGCTGTCTGCTTGAACAAGTGGGGGGATTGAGCACCTTACCCCGCCACATGTCGGCGCGACTAAATTCTTCACGGACTGGCAGTAAAGCAGTAAAGCAGATTTTAGTCCAAAAGTCCTGCATGTCCGGATTTCGCCTGTTACGACGGTTGAAAGTCGGAACGTCCATCGTCTCTTGTGGGGTCGCGAGTTCGCATTGGCGGACGGCGTACCGACCATTCGAGGCCGGCTGACGTGCGAATGGCCGGAAAGCGGCGGTCAGCCGCCTGACCAAAGCCGATGTTCGAATGATGGCAAAGGCCGATAACCCGTCGACCGACATGGGCGTCGGGGATGGCGTACAGGTAAAAAACTCCAGAAGGTGCACGACTTCTGAATGACTTCAGGGGCGATGAGTCATTGCTTGACATTGGCCTTCGCCTCATCGCGCCGACAAGAAGGCATTAGAGTTTTCTCAGCTAAAGGCGAAAAGCCGTTTGCAAGTGGACCCCGATGCAACTAACCGTCTGACCCTGTACTACTCAGAGTCCTGCGTCACGTAACGCGTCTAAGAGCAGACTCATGCTGCACGCCACGCGAATCAGCGCCCGATGAACATCACAGGACCGCGAGCGTGCTTTGTTGACGATTCAACTGCGTCAGGATGCGGTCTTCCTTTAATCGGTGCAAAAATAGCGGTTAATCCAAAAACGACTAAATGTAGGCCTCGTGCATTCATCGCCGCTGAAAAGCGGGCGCTCATTTGAGTCCCCGCTTTTCGACCAGAACGACAATTTCCCGTCGCCCCTTACGCCGAGGCCACCTCGCTTGTGACATTCGGTTCAACCGCAGGAGTGAGTGCTTCGACTACCGCCGACTTTTTCGTGGCCACGCGTTTCATCGGCGCTTTCCTCACAGTGGCCTTTTTAGCAGCCGCCTTCTTCGTCGCAGGCGCGGCGTGCTTTCCAGCCGAGGATGTTTTGCTCACTGCCTTCTTTGCTGATTTGACGATGGGCCTTTTATTCAGTGTCGCCGTCTTGGATGTAGTTTTCCTCGCCGCATTCTTCACCGCAACCTTCTTAGCCGCCTTGGTGGCAGGTGCCGACTCAGATTTCGCTGATGCAGGCTCTGGCTTTTCGATCAGAAATTTCGTTCGATCCTTGGCCGCTGCTATCCAGGCCGGCGCAGGACCTCGACCGCTCCAGGTTGCGCCGCTCTTCGGATCTCGATACTTGGGAGCTTGCGGCCCGCGTGCGTAATTGCCCGCCTTCGGCTTCTTCTCAGCGACTGCCACCGGAGCAGTGCTTGCACTGGCGAGAAACTTGTTGCGATCCTTCGCATTAGCGATCCAACCGGGCGCGCGTCCATGCCCAGTCCAAGTCGCTCCAGTCTTCGGATCGACGTATTTGGCCGCGCTTGACATTGCGGATTGAGTTGTCGCCAATGACTTACGACCCGTAGCCGGCTGACGGAAATGAGCAGCGATATCGTCCGGCGTCAGACCATGCTTCTGCATCAATTCATGAATCTTTCCAAAAACTGCCGACGACTCTTTCTTCGCAATCGCTTCGGCCTGAGCCTGAAGCTTGGCGATTTTGTCTTGTAGTGCTTTGAGCGTAGCCATCGACTTTCCCTAGTTGGTCATCGTCGCACTATGCCACACCAGACCTACAAAAGACATGTCACTCTCATCGACACAAGTGTCGGAATCGAATGAGTTCTCAGGAGAAGCAGGGCGGAATAGGCCCAAACAATGCCTAACGAATGCTTAATCTTAGGAAAGACGTTTCGCCCATAAGCATGTGACGTTCTTCTTTTAAGGCCGCGTGGTCGTGATCGACTTTTCGCCCGGCTATCTTGCGCCGAATACATCATTCAGTTGCCGTGCTCGCTTCACGTCATCTGAATGAAGATAAATCGAGGTGGTGGCAATGGACGCATGCCGGAGGTTATCCCGGACGGTCGTCAGTTCCGCGCCATTGGACAGTGCCAAGGAAGCGTGGGAATGTCGCATCCAGTGAGGGGTCGCCGTGCGCAACTTATCGGCGAGCGGCGGATGATCGACTTCGAGCGCTTGCGCAACTTGCTTAAAAAACCGCTCCATCACCGCCCACAGCCGCACGCTGCTAATCGCCTGATTCGGGTCTGAGTCCAGATGGCCGATCAACGGCGTTCTGAGATTCCAACGCTCCCGGGAAACGGGCAGTTGTCGGGAAAGTAAATAAGTTGTCAGCGCGTTCCAGGCCAGTGGCGGCAACGCCACTTTTCCGATCTTGTGCCCTTTGCCGGTGACCCGAAGCCAGTACAGGCCGGTCGGATCGGTCTCGAACTGCCGCAGCGTGGTCCCCACGAGTTCGCCCGCCCGTAGGCCCGTCGCCACGCCGAAGTCGAGCAAAAACCGCAGCCGGTGCGCCGCCGGTGCGGACCAGCCATACGAATATTCCAGCCCATCGGCGATCGTCCGGATCAACTGCCATTCTCCCTCTGTGAACGCGCGCGACGCATCGAGCAAAGCCGCCGTCGCCCCGCGAACTTTGACGCCCGAGAACGGGTTCGCCAACACATAACGTTGGTCGATCAGCCACCGGAACAGCGCATTCAGAATGGAAATCGCGTGTGCCGTCGATCGTGCCGACAACGGGCCCGCGAAAGGACGCCAATCGGGTGAATGGCGTGGGCGCAGCGGCCCCACCCACCGCGCGTGCGGAGTCGGCCGGCGCAGGAACGCGCGGTACGCCACTGCATCTTCTGTCGTGAGCGACGACAACGCGCGACCGCGCTCCACGATCGCCCACAGGATCAGGCGCTCGGCTTCTTTTCGATACGTGCGCCGGGTCGCGGGCGACTCGTGAAGTGAGAGCCAGGCGTGAATGGCGTCGTAGTCGTTGCTGGCGTCGAGCGTGCAGGTGGCGGCCGGTGCCCGGAAGGTGCCCGCCGACCCATCGACTTCATGCGGCAATTTCAGCGACTCCCACGGTACAACGATGCCACGCGGTTCCGACAGGATCAACGCGCGCGCCCGCTCGGTCAGGGAAGGATAGGCGGCAAAGAATGCTTCGATGGCCTTCGCGCTCGCCGCGCCTAGGTCGGGAATGACGGTCCACCACTGACGCCGACGCGGAATGCGCACGGTTAAGTCAGCGAGGGTGACGATGCCGTACGCGTGCAGCGCGCGCACGGTGCGAGGCGAGAACCAGTACTCGACGGGGTCGACGATGCTAGGCGTCGGTGCTTGCGCGTGCCGGAGGACTTCGATCGCCTGCGACACGGCTTGCGCTTGCCGCTCGCGCGCGGCGACCGGGTGACGCAGCACGTCTGCAAGATCGGCGCGTTTAACCTGTTCTGCACGACAGATCAACTGCCGGCGAATGCGCCCGATCACGCCGCGCGCTGATTTCGCGAGTTCGTTCGGCAGGAAGCGTTGGACGGCTTCACGCGAGGCGAGGCCGGCGGTCCACGCGCGCAGTGCTGCGAGTTCGTCCGCGGTCGGGAATTCAGGCAGATCGAGCTGGTCGGGTCGGGCGGTGTCGGCGGGGGAGGCTGCGGCCGAGACCGACGATCGTAGACGCGTTTTCATGAACGCGAGTTTAGAGCAAAAACGCGGCTATTAGGATAAGAGTAGTTATCTAAATAGCCGTGTTCCTGAGCGATCAAACGAACTTCGCGGAGGATTGTGCGTGCGCGTGTCGCCGACCAAGACGCCGGCGACGCAGCACGCGAAGTCTGAAACAAGCTAGGAGGCAAGGAGTGCGCTTTCTCAGCATGGCCAAGCTAGGCCAAACGACCGAAAGTACGCACACTGTCCTTGCGACTTGACTTTTAATGTAGATGATTCGCGCCGAATATGATCCATATGCCGTCACCGCTTTGGCTACTCAGGATTCTAATAAATTTATGGCTGTCATCTGTTCTGCTCGAGTCCCCGCGCGTACGGGGCGATCGTTAGGGCCGACGATCGTCCGATGTAACTAAGCGGGCTGGTTAGAGCGTGGCGAGTTTCAGCTTACCAACGCCTATACGTTGGAATGTTGGACTGCTAATTATTATTAGCAGTGAAGGTTTTAATGGGTAAAATGGAGGGTAGCGCCATTTACGCCTCGCCTAAAACCCATTGGCACGGGGCAAAGGCGGGTTTTCGACGAATCGGAGGTTGAGACGTTCCGGCGAAGTGGTGGAGTCCGACCCGCAACGCTACGGACATGAAAGCCAGCGCTTGATGGATGAGGTGAGCACCTGCGGGAGCACGCGCGCGACAGATCGATGGCCAATCAACCCCAACAATTGACGCTGCCCACGCCGCGTACCTACACCCGCACCGACTTCACGGCGCTGCGCGCGTTCGTGCAGCGCGTGCCGGCGGCCACCATCGCGCGGCTTTACTACGA
>NZ_JALQDB010000051.1:0-12740 GCF_023631465.1 Caballeronia sp. GAWG1-1 | reverse complement strand
GGTCACATGGAAGATCTCGCGTTCACCTACGAAAAGATCACGTGGACCTACGAGCCGGACGGCATCGAAGCCGAAGATTCCTGGCTTGCTCCGAAGGCCTGACCTTGAAGCTTGTGCGCCGTGGATGTCCCACGGCACGCGTTCGTGAACCATCCCGCCAACTGCCGCCATGACTTCGCTTTCCGCACGACTCGCCAATAATCAGCGCTTCAGCTTCGTTTCCGACGCTTACGCTGCCGACACGTTCTCGGTGGTGCGCATGCACGGACGTGAAGCCATCTCGCAGTTGTTCCGCTTCGAAGTGACGCTCGTTTCGGACGATGCCGCCATCGACCTCACGAAGATGTTGCAGAACAACGCGACCTTCGAGATAGGCGCGCCCGACGATCCTTCGCGCACGACGCCTTACTCCGGCATGCTCGCCGAGTTCGATCAGTTGCATCACGCGGGCGGCTATACGTTTTATCGGGCGGTGCTGATGCCGCGTGCATGGCGGCTCACGCTCACGCGCACTTGCGAGGTTTATCTGAACGAGCAGACCATCCCGCAGATTCTGGGCGGCGTGCTGCGCGACGCGCAGCTTACGGGCAGCGCCGTCGATCTCAAACTCACGGGCGATTACCGTCCGCGCAGCTATGTCTGTCAGTTCCAGGAGAGCCACTTCGAATTCATGTCGCGCTGGCTGGAGAAGGAAGGCATGTATTACTACTTCGCGCAGAGCGGCGAGGCGGACACGCTCACGATCGTCGATGACCGCGCCATGCACGCTGCCGATGCGCTGCCCGTGAACTATCGTCCCGCCGACGAACTCGATACCGGTGTCGCGCCGGATTCGGTGCAGAGCTTTATGTGCCGCACGAAGCCGCTGCCCGCGAAGGTGGTGCTGCAAGACTACAACTACCGCAAGGCATCGTTGCCGTTGGTGGTCGAGGCGGCCGTATCCGCGCAAGGCTTCGGCGAAGCGATGTTCTACGGCGACAACTTCCGCGACGCCGACGAAGGCGCGCGCTACGCCAATCTGCGCGCAGAGGAAATTCTTTGCGGCGGCGTGCGCTTTCATGGCCAGGGCACGGCTGTGGGAATGCGCAGCGGCTATTTCATGCAGATGTCGCATCATTATCGCGACGACTTCAACGGCCGCTATCTCGTGACCGAGATCACGCATGAAGGATCGCAGGCGGGCGCGCTGCTCGCGGGCATCAAGACGCCCTTCAGCGCGAGCAGTGAAGCGCGCGAAGAGATCATCTATCGCAATTCGTTTTCAGCGATCAGCGCCGATGTGCAGTATCGCGCCCCGCGCACGACGGTGCGGCCGCATATTGCGGGCACGCTGACCGGCACCGTCGATGCCGCAGGCAGCGGCGACTACGCCGAACTCGACGCATACGGCCAGTACACCGTGCAGTTGCCCTTCGATCGCACCGACAAGGCGGCGGCGAAAGGCTCGGCGCGCGTGCGCATGGCGACGCCCTATTCCGGCGATGGCCACGGCATGCACTTCCCGTTGTTGAAGGGCGCGGAAGTGCTGCTCGCGTTCATCGACGGCGATCCGGACCAGCCGGTGATCGTCGGGACGGTGCCGAATTCGATGAATTCGAATGTGGTGAATCAGATCAACCCGGCGCAGAACCGTATCGCCACCAGCGGCGGCAATCAACTGCTGATGAACGACACACAGGGCAGCCAGTCGATGTGGATGTATTCCCCCGACGGCAGCACGCACATGATTATCGGCAGTATCTGAGACTGACAGGTAGAAGAACATGAGCATCCTGACCTACACGCTCGGCAACAACAACAATCTCACCTTCGGCAGCGCCTCCAAGGTAACCGCTGGTCTGTCGAACAGCGTCACGATCGGCGCGACCAATTCCGTTTCGGTCGGCACCACCACGAGCCTTTTCGCGGGCGGCACGGTGTCCGCATCGGTAAGCGGCAACGTGAGCTGGAACTATTCCGGCGCGCTCAGCATGTCGGGCGGCAAGACCATCTCGCTCACCGAATCGAGCACCACGCAGGCGAAGGACTCGGTGCAGCTCACCGGAGGCTGCGACCCCGCCGCCACGCTCGCATGGGGCGCAGCCGAAGCCGCGCTCACCAACGTCAAGCTCGCGCTCGGCGGACTACTCGCCACCAACGTGGCGATCGGCGCGACCTCGGCGGGCCTTGCCGCCCCGACGGGCGGGGCGGCCGCAACCACGCCGCAGGACTTTGACAACAACAAGATGATGCTGGACTCCGCGCTGGCCACGTCGACCATCGCGTTCGGCGCGAACGTCGGCTTCGGCGTGCTCATCGGCGTGTTGATGAAGCGCGTGGCCGATGCGCTCGACAAGGTCAAGCAGATCAGCACGCTCAAGCTCGACGCCAACGGCTGCAATCTGTCCAGTTCGTTCTCGGACCTGCCTTTGCCCGCCATCAACAAGGCCTCGCTCTCCATGCCGACGGGCTATGCGAGCCTCGGCCGCACCAAGGGTTCGGCACTCAGCGCAGGACTCTCCGCCGTGTATCTGCAGGATAGTTCGACCGCGCTGACGTTTCAGTCCGGCGTGGCGAGTCCGGGCATGCTGACGGCGAGTTCGTCCGCCACCGTGAAGGTGGACAAGAACAGCGTCACGCTCGGGACCACCGGCATTCCCGCGGTCATTCAGGACGGCAGCGCGCCGACCCTCGATACGAGCGGGCCATCGTTCGTCATCTTCAACGGCGCGCAGGCGAGCATCGTCGGATCGCTCGGCACGTCCAGTCCCACCGATAGCTTCAAGCTGTCGGAGGCCTCGTTCCTCGTCAGCGTAGGCGCGGCCCCGGCCAAGAGTTCGCTGTCGCTCGCCGCCACCGGCACGGGTTTGTCGTACCAGGGGCCAGCGGGCACGCAAGGTCTCGTCGCGGACGATCGCGGCGTCTACATCACCGGTCCCGCGACGACGCAGTTCTCCGCCAGCGAAACCGGCATCGCCATTGCCGGCCCGCTCATCAAGCTCGGCTGAACCGGAACCCGCCATGAAAATCGTCAAACCGGACAACCTCGCGGTGTTGCATCGAACCCTGCGTTTCGAGCGGCGCGATCTGCTTGCGATTGGACTGCTTGCGATGTTCCCGCTGGATCGGCGCGGCGTCGCTCATCTCGATAGCGAAAGCGCGTTGTGGCAGTCGAGCGCCCTCGCACTGGGCAACGACGCCTTGCTCGATGCAGGCTTTCCCAAGCCGCGCGGCGAATGGCTCGCATATGGTGCGGCTTTCGCGCCCGGCCCACAGCCCGCGACGCTTCTGGCGACTACGGTGCAGATTGGCGGCGCGCAAAAGGAGTTGTATGTCTCGGGTGACCGCTACTTCGAAGCATTGGGCATCTCGAAGCCCGAGCCATTTCTGCGCATGCCGATGGACGCATCGCGCGCTTACGGCGGTCCCGCTTTTGCGGCCAATCCGCTGGGACGCGGCGCGGCGCCAGTGACGTTGCCCTCGGGTGCGACGCGCCAGCCCTTGCCAAACGTGGAAGCACCGGGCCGGCTGATCGCGCAATCCGGCGATGTCCGCGATCCCGCCGGATACTGGGCGGAAACCGCAAGCGCGCCACGGCGGGCGGCGTTTCTCGGCGCATTCGACGATCAATGGCTCGCCGCCACGTTTCCGCATCTTCCGGCAGGCACGCAGACCGACTACTTCTGCACCGCGCCCGCCGACCAGCGTATCGACGGCTTCTGGATCGGCGACGAGCGCATCGCCGTGCGCAACATGCATCCTTCCGAAGCGCTTCTGGAGGGTCAGTTGCCGGGGCTGCGCGCGCGCTGCTTCGTCAACCGGCTTTCGGCGGACGGCGCGCATTTCGAGGAATGCGCGGCGCGTGCGGAAACCGTGTGGCTCTTTCCGGAGAGTCAGCGGGGCGTGATTCTGTATCGCGCGGTGGCCGCCATCGCCGATGAAGACGCCGACGATGTCACGCACGTAGTGGCCGCATGGGAAGCGATGAGCGATGGGCCCGCGCCGCTCGCCACCTACCACGCGTGGATGCTGGCGGAAAGCGCGCCACAGGACGTTGCCGCGCCACAAGCCGATACCGCGCAGCCAGCGCCGTCGCCCGCGCCCGCAGAAACGCCTGCGAGCGGGCTGGTTGCCGCGCCGGCCGCCGTGCCTGCCGAGATCCCCGGCCTCGCCGAACTTGAAAAGCTCGGTGCGGAACTCGAAGCACAGTCTCAGGCGCTGATGAAACAGCATGGTTTGAGCGCGAAGGATATCGAACCGTACTTGCCGCCCGAACCGGTCGCGGCGCAAGCGAAGTCATCGACGGGAGGTTTTGACAGTCTCATGAAGGAAGTCGAAACCATGACGAGCGATGTCATGAAGCAGCACGGACTGACGGCGCAAGAAGTGGAGCAAGCCGTCGCCGCCGCGCGCAAGACTCCGGAGCCGAGCGTGACCACCGATATCCGCGCACTCGGCGACGAAGTACGTGCAGCGCATGCGCAAATGCAGGCGAAGCTGGCGCAAAGCGGCAAGAGCTTCGAGCAGCTTGCGGCGCAGTCGAACGACGCGCAAACCGCCGCCGCCATCCGCGATGCGGCGAGCCTCGACATCGATGCCTTCGTCACCAGCCTCGATGCGCTCACGGCCGTTTTGCCCTCAGCCGCCACGACGGCGCCGCAAGCGCCTCAAATGCCACAGACGCCGCCGGACGCGCCCGCCATCGCAGCGCGTCTCACGCGTGAAGACGTGCTCGCGCGTGTGGCCGCCGGTGAATCGCTGGCAGGGCTCGATCTGAGCGAGCTCGATCTCTCGAACGCGCCGCTCGAACGCGCCGATTTTCGCGGCGCGCTGCTCGACGGCGCGCGTCTCTACGGCAGCCGTCTGGCGGGCGCGGACTTCAGCAAAGCAACGCTCGCCGAAGCCGATTTCAGCGATGCCGATTTGCGTGGCGCATCGCTCGCCGGTGCGAGTGCGCGCGGCGCGCTCTTCAAGGCGGCGCGTCTCGATGACGCCTCACTCGAAGCCGGCGATTTCTCGGCAGCCGATTTCAGCGCGGCATCGCTTGCAGGTTCGAACTGCGGCCATGCCCAATTCAACGCGGCCAACATGACGGGCTTGCGCGCCGTGGCCTGCGGCGCGCCCAAAGCGACGTTCGAAGGCTGCACGCTGTCCGGCGCCGATTTCACCGATGCCAGCCTCGCCCACGCAAGCCTCGATGGCGCGGCGCTCGACGGCGCATCGTTCGTCAATATCGACGGCGAAGGATTGCGTCTCTATGCGGTCCGCGCGGCGGGCGCGCGCTTCGACCAGGCGAATCTCGCTGGCTCGCGCTCCGGCCTCGCCGCCAATCTGAGCGGCGCAAGTCTGGCGCGAGCGAATCTGGCGGCGGCATCGTGGATCGGCATCGACATGAGCCGCGCGATCTTCGACGGCAGTTTCATGGAGCGCGCCAACTTCAGCGGCGCGAAGGCAGCGGGCGCGCGCTTTGTCGGCGTGCAGGCGAAGTCGGCGCAATTCGCCAAGGCCGATCTCACGCATGCCGATTTGAGCCGCGCGAACCTCATGAACGCGACGCTGCGGCGCGCGCAACTCGAAGGCGCTCAGTGCGTGCGCAGCAATCTCTACGGCGCGCAGTGCTATGGCTCGAACATCGGCCGGGCGAATCTGGAAGGCGCGAACATCGACCGCACGCTGCTCGCGATTCCGGGCCGCGCGGAAGCGGAGCATTGAGAGACGATCATGTCGGATTCCTTTAACTTTGATCCGTACGGCCGCTCGGTTAGCCCGGATGGCTCCGATCAATCCGCTCTCGACGCCGCCAGCCTCACGCCTGGCGCGCGCCTCGCCGATCTGGACCTCGCGGGTAGTGATCTGCGCGGCCGCGATCTGCAAGACGTCATCTTCGAGCGTATCGATCTGCGCGGCGTCGATCTGTCGGGTGCGAATCTCGCGCGCGCCACAGTACGCGGCTGCGATCTGTCGATGGCGAAACTCGACGGCGTCATCCTCGACGGCTCGCAGTGGTCCGGCAGCACGCTTGCCGGCGGGAGCATCTTAGAGGCGCGCGGCCATACCGCGACCTTCATGCAGACGGTGCTGACAGGCGCCAACCTGCAAGGCGCGCAGTTCGAACAAAGCGTGTTCGACCGCTGCGATCTCTCTGCGGCAAGCTTCGCGAGCGCGCGCCTTTTTCGTTGCGATGCCACCGGCTGCGTCTTCGATGCATGCGACTTCAGCCGCGCCGATCTCACGCGCTTCACCGCGCTTGCGGGCAAGCTCGCGCAGGCCGTCTTCGCCGACACCAGCTTGCGGCAGGCGTTTTTCACCAACGCCGATCTCACCGGGCAACGCTTTCCTGGCTGCGATCTCACGCTTTGCCAGTTTGCCGGCGCGCAACTCGTCAAGGCCGACTTCGGGCGTAGCCGTCTCACGCAGACGCGCTTCGACAAAGCCGTGCTCGGCGGCGCGAGCTTCGCGGGCGCGCACGGCGAACAAGTGCGCTTTTCCGGCGCACAGATGGATGGCGCGGACCTCACGGGCGCGCAATTCGTGATCGCCGATTTCAGCGCGGCGCGCATGACCGGCGCACGTTGCGACGGCACGCGCTTCGTGCAGGCCAACCTGAGCGGCGCGAGCCTGCAACGCGCGACGTTGACGGGCGCGCTATTCATCGATTGCGATTGCTCGCACGTCGATCTCAGCGAAGCCGATTGCGCACGCGCCGACTTCGGCAATGCCGATTTCCACGCACTGATCGACGAGCGCACTCACTGGGGCAACGCGGCGCGCGAACGCACGCGGCCGACCGACTTGCTACGCCTGCGCGCCGAAACATGGCAAGGCTGAATACTCATTCGATCGATACACGGACGAACATCATGGACCACGCATCCCTTTCATCGAACACTGTGCAAGCGAACGCGGGCCTCTGCACCGCCATCGTCACTGGCCGCGCTGACAAGTGGCTGTTTCTCGATGGCTTTATCGAACGCGCGTTACGTGCCGAGAGCTGCCTGCTCGAACCCGAAACCGGCGATCTCGTGCTCGTCTGCCCCGCGCTTCCCGCACTCGCTGCGCTGCCGGATGCGGCGGGCAAGGCCGCATCCATGTGCGTGCCGTATGTGCTTGCCGTGCTGACGCGCGCGCCATCGGCCATGGCCACGGCCACGCTGACCTTGCCCGGCGGCGCACGCTTGAATACCGCCGATGGCGAACTGCGCGTGCATGCGGCGCGAATCGCGCTGGATGGTAGCGAATGCGTGAGCGCACGGACGCGCGCACTCAGCTTCGAAAGCGTCACAACCGAACTCGTCACGCAGCAGGCCACGACACGCATCGGCGTGCTGGATGCGGGCATCGGCCGCATGACGATGGCGGCGAAGTCGCTGGTATCGACGATTGGAAGGCTCTTGCAGCGCTCCCAGGAAAGCACGCGCTGGGTCGAAGGCACCGATGAACTGCGCACGGGCAGTGCGCGCTGGCGCGTAGAAGGCCACGCCCACTTCCACACGCGCCATACGACGATGCAGTCCGACGAGATGACGCGCATCGACGGCTCGAAGATCGAGCTGGGCTGAACCGAACACTGGAACACGCGGAGAAAACATCATGTTTGCAGTGACCATAGGCGGCGGGCAGTTGATGGCCGAACCCGATGTCTGTCAGACGCCGACACCGGCTGGCCCGGTGCCCACGCCATACCCAAATATAGCGATGCCCACGATGGGCACCCCGCCTGCCGAGACCGTATTGATAGGCGGCTCGCCCGCGCTCAACTTGAGCGCCGAGATCCCGATGACCAATGGCGATCAGGGCGGCGTGGCGGGCGGCGTCAGTTCCGGAATGATTATGGGACCGGCGAAGTTCACCCAGGGAAGCGAGAAAGTGATGATCGCCGGCAGTCCTGCCGTGCGCCTCACCACGCCCACCTCGCAGAACCAGAACAACGCGATGGGGGCCGTGCTTGCGCCGAGTCAGACCGTCGTGATGATTATGAGTTGAGAGGGCGTCGGCTTCTTATCGTTCTCTTTTATCGACCGCATCAGCATTGTTTTAGCCAACCATAACAAGATCATGTTCAAACGCACTTTCGCCTTGCTTCTCACCGCCTGCGCCACGCTTCCCGCAACCGCGCAACAACCCGCCGACGATAGCGCCGCGATCCGTCAAGTCGTCGATACCTACCTGCAGCCGCTGCTTACTTCGCATCAGGCGGCGGGCGCGATAGTCGGCGTGTCGCTGCGCGGCAAGCGCTACTACTACGCATACGGCACGGCCAATGACGACGGCTCGCCGTTTACTGCCGATACCATCGTCGAGATAGGCTCGTGCACGAAGGTCTTCACGACGACCTTGTTCGCGCTCGCCGCCGCTCGGCATCAGATCGAGCCGGATGCGCCGATGCAGCGCTACATGCCCAACGGCGTCACCCTGCAACCCGCCGCGCAGAACGTCACGCCGCTGCAACTCGCCGACTTCAGCTCGGGCATGCCCGACAATCCGCCCGACGCGCCGCGTGATCTGCGTTATCGCGGCATCGACCATTACACGTCGGCGGATTTCTTTCGCTGGGTGTCGTCGTGGTCACCGGACGGACCGCTGCCACGCCCTTATGAATACTCGAATGCGGGCATCGGCGTGCTCGGTGCGATGCTTGCGAATGCGACGGGGCGTGCGTGGAACGAACAGCTATCGGCGGACATTCTGCAGCCGCTCGGGATGACGAGTTCGTTCGTGGGCCCGGTCGATGTACCGGGGCGCACGGCCGAGGGCCATTTGCGCAACGGCCAGCGCGCGCCGCAATGGCCGCTCTACGCGTGGTACGCGGCGGGCGCGATGCGCTCCACCGCCGCCGACATGCTGCGCTTCGGTGAAGCGAATCTCGGGCATAGCGAGATCGACGGGCATCCCGTCTCCGCCGAGTTGATCGCCGCCATGCGCGATGCACAGAAGCCGCGATATACCTTGCCCAATGGCGTGGCGCAGCAAGGCATGGCGTGGGTGACGAACAATGGCAACGGATCGCCGGGATTGCATCCGGAGATTTTGAAAAACGGCGGGACGGCCGGGTTCAGTTCAGTGATCGTCGTGAACCCGTTCAAGGACGCGGCGATTTTTATCGCGGTCAATCAGAACGATACGCCGCCCGCGCCGGTGGCTGTGGCGATTGGGCGGCATTTGCGGTGAGGGGTCGAGGGGACCTACCCCCTCACTCCGCCACCCCCACCCGCTCACACGTCGGCAACCCGCCCTTCGGCACCTGTGTACACCTCAACCGATACCCGCCATTCGCCAGGGCATGGTCCGACGCCAGCACGATCTGCCCCATCACCTTCGACGTAGCCTTAGTGGCCTCCGACGGACGCTGCCTGATGACGAGATCAGCCAGTTCCGGATTCACCCGCGCCGCTTCCGCACCGATGATCCGCCGCACATTCGACACGTTCGACCGATACCAGCCGAAGAACGGGCGATAAGCCGGTCCCGCATGTGGCTGTCGATAATCATGTAAGGATCGAGGCTGGTCAGCGCGGCCTGCACATCGTCGTTCTTCAGGATATACGCGAGGTCGCCGCCAAGGCGCGAACCCGGCTCGCCGATATGCGCCGGATCGTAACGCCAGCCTTCCGGACCATTGCGCAGTTCGGACCACTTCTTGCCCGTCCACGTCACGACATGCGACAAGCCAATGGTCGTGTTCGCCGTCAGGGTCGTACCTTCGTTTGCCATTGGAGCATTCTCGGATGACTCGGAGTGGCGGAAAGTCAAATTCATCGTCGCTCATGGTCTGCGTCCGCAATGTGGGTTGCGGACGCAATCGTCGCTCTTAACGCCCCTCGAAGAAAGGTGTGCTCGTATTAGCGCTTACAACAATTGGATCGAGGACTACTACAATCGAGAACGCCTGCACACCTCTATCGATTCTGCACTCCAGTCGAGTACGAGGCTAGGTTGATCGCTGCATGATTTGCTTTACGTGGAAACGAGGCAGGGTCATTGCCGACGGTGTTCTTTAAGTTATACATTTTGAAAGCGTAAGAGGCATTCGTTCTTAGACGGCATTCATTTTTGTCGAACATGGCGGTTCGAGGTAGCAATCCCTCGTGCAGTCAAAACGCCGAAAGCGGTGCCAAAAAGAGCCCGCCACCGAGGGCGGGCGAAACTACTGAGAGACAGCAGCCGAGGCGCTGCATCTTCCTATCAACGGCACCAACATTCCAAACTTGAGCAGCTCGTTTTACAAGTTTCAACGGATCGGCTTCAACCTGAACGAGACGCCACGTTCAGACAGCGAAAGCGCCGACGATTGGCCAACCCGTCGCTGACAATGTCCATTGACCAGCTCTAGTTCGGTCCCGTTGGCACCGGCAGCGGTTTGCGCTACCGCCGAAGTCAATGCACTCGCATACTCGCGGACTAATGTGTCAAAATCGAGCAGAGCTTCATGCGCTTGACAATGCACAGCGCCAACTATAGGGCGGTGGACCACGCAAATAAGCCGAAATGTTATGGTAGAACATCCAGACGAGGGTAGTTTAGCCGACTGACAAGACATGCTGTCGGAGCAGAAGAGAACCCGCTATTTTGCTAATATTTTTGCCGCCTCCTCCAGTACCTTTGCGGCTCTAGGCGACGAGTGAGCAACGTAATTAGCCCTCATCTTAAGCTGCGCGATTAGCTTTGGACGGTTGTAGGTTTGGCCTCCACTTTTCCACGGGTCTAAGTGCTTTATAGCGTTTTCAGCAAGAATGGCGATGAGCTCGAAGACATCTTCGCCATTCTCGCCTTTTGCGGCGAGCCGTTGAAACTCAGCGATGTAAAACTTCAATGCGCTGTCTTCGCGTTCGCTCGTCATTACTTCTCCAATAATGCAACAGCACAGGCTGACTTTCCAGACGAGAGCGCAATCGCGATGCCTACGCAACTGTTCGGCCGGCAGCTATACATGTGATGCGACGGCTATGCTATGAACTGAAAAAGCTTCGCGAAGGAACTTAAGCTATCGTAAAGATTTTTCTAGACAAGGATGAACAATCCACGTGGAGATTGCTACTCACGCACTCAGTGATTGTTGAGCGCCGCGATGAATGACGCCCGCGAGATGGAGGCGGGCGTACATCCGTCCTACGTCAGACATCCATTACGGCTTCGACCTATCGTTGGCCGCGTCCTTAAGATCTTCTTTAGCGTCGCCTACATCTTTGCGCACTTCGCCTGCTGCTTGCTGTGCGTCGCCTTTCGCTTCCTGGGCTGGATCATTCGTCATTTTTCCAATGCCCTCATTGATTTTGCCCTTCACCTTCTCCCCCACTCCCTTGACTTGGTCTTCATTCATGGCATCGCTCCTTTTCGCCGGCAACATGCGGGCATCCACTCTTAGCAAGGAAAGTGCCTCCTACTTTTCACTTTCGAGCTTCGACGAGGATTTCCGCGATGTCGTTACCGCCTAAATTAAGCACATGATACTTCTCCCAGAAGCGGGCCGCCATTCTCCATAACGCGTCCGGCTAACATCATGCAGTCGACTTTAAAGGCGCTAGCTGCAAAATTCTGGCTAGGAGTTAATTAAATTTATATCTGAATCGATAAGTTGAATTGGATGGCGGGCCCGGTCAATGCCGAATATATCAAAAGGCGCCTACGACATGAACGTTACAATCACAGCACATGAATCGTCAGTGCGGGTGATCCGGAATGCCACGGATTCCGGTTGTGCGCGGACGCGCGTGTTTTGGGCTTAAGTTTGGGAGTTCCACAGGATTGGCGCCATAATGCACGCGATTGTTGCAAACCTTGCCGCCGTGTACGACGACTGTTGAACTTCATTAATTTTTTTAACAAGGTGCGCTATTCTGCTAACGGGAGGATTTGACAAAACCGCTGATTGGACTGCCAAACTCGGACTCATCGAGTGAACCAACCTCAATACGACCCGCGTAACATTTCACTGGGTAATGCTCGCTAATTCAGCTAATACCCTTTAGTGGTCCATTAATCTTACTAACGTAAGCTAAAGAGCAATTCGGTTTATCTTGCCCAAGAGCGGTGAGAACCAGCCGCAAAGAGATCCTGTCGCCAGCGCGGTCCAGCCGCGCGAGCGGAGTTCCAAGGCAAGAAATGACCGCTTGGGTATTCGTGCTGAGATCATCGACGAGGTGTTCACAACCTACCTTCCTAACCAACGCGGATGGGCTAGTTGCTGCGGGACGGAACACGCTCGCCCGGCAGCGTACTGGTACACCTTGAGGCCGGCATGTCGCCCCTTGCGAGGTACACCGAACAACACTCGAGCATTTTTCAGCAGCAATCGCGCGACTATCACGAGACATGGATCGGTTGCTTATCCTGGTGAGCGAATCGGGAAGAACCTCCAAATCGCGCGACCTCCGTGTATTAGCAGAATTAGTGCACCCAGTAGCAGAATAAAGCACTTCAACACGTGTATTCGCGATGTAGGCGCAACTTCGCAGTCAGCGACGCCCTTCGTAACAGCATAGATATCGCCCTTGGCCGGCAGCGCATGTTTTCTGGTATGACGTTCCTTAGTGAAAGAACGATACGGCATCCGTAAGTTTTCGACCCTGCCCATCCAACGACTGCGCAGCAGCGGCTGCTTCTTCGACGAGGGCTGCATTCTGTTGCGTCACGAAATCCATCTGCGTAATGGCAAGATTGACTTGCTCGATACCTTTACTCTGTTCGGACGAAGCACTGGCGATCTCCCCCATGATGTCGGTGACGCGTCTCACGGCGTGCGTGAGTTCGGTCATGGTCACGCC
>NZ_JALQDB010000050.1:0-7615 GCF_023631465.1 Caballeronia sp. GAWG1-1 | reverse complement strand
AAACTATTCCTAATGTCAGACCGTGTTGTGTGTGTCACCCCAGGGTACTCCTTCATACCTGGTTTTTATTCTGGTAGTAACGGGTCCGCCCCCCGCCCCCCCCCCCCGCCCCCCGACGCGTTACATCAAGCCTTGGGAGCAAGCCAAGAATCTTCGGCTTCGATGCCGTCCGGCTCGTACGTCCACGTGATTTTTTCGTAGGTGAACGCGAGGTCTTCCATGTGGCCCATCTGACGGTTGTTCGGGTCCAGGCAATTGGGCGTCCACGACTGCATGTGCGTGAGGATCGCGTTTTCGAGCTTGGCCGTGTAGTACTTTTCTTCCGTGCCCTTGGGCGAAATGCGGTAGAACTCGAGCGTCACCGACTTCAACTGTTCGCCCGACGTCAGCGCCTGATACAGCTTCGGGCTCGACTTGTCGATTTCCTTCGTCACCGTCATTGCGCCATGCACGCGCTTGCCGGTCGGCAGACCAGTTTGCGGGCTCTTCGGAATTTCGATGGTGTGATCCACGGCTTGCACGAGGATCTTGCCTTCGTGGCCTTGAACCTTGGTGGAGCCTTCGATCTTTCCTTGGTTCTGGCCTTCGAGGGTGAGGTAGCAGGGCATCGGCATGATTAATCTCCAGTTAGTTTGGGTTGGCGGCGCGCTGTGTGTTTGCCTGGCCGCTTGCGCCTTCGATCTCGTTCAGCGCATGAGTACAGATTAAGGTCGCCGCGTTGCGGCTTCGTTTCGAGTGGGGCGCGGGTTTGTTACATCCGAAACATGGCGGTGTTATCCGAGCCGAACGATCGTCGCTTCGACGTCGTCGCCTTCGGGATAAGGCATGAGCAGCAGCGTGGCCGGGCAGCCGCGCACGCGCACGAAGTACGAATCGTCCGGGCCGATCGCATTCCTCACCGCCCAGCTCACGTAATCCGTGCCGCCAATCTGCATGCGCAAACCCTCCTGTGCGTATTCGAGCGTGGTCTTTGCCGGCAGCGCGCCGCGTGCGCCGACCGCCTGAAAGTCGATCGATACTTCGTCGCTGCGCGGCACGCCGAACGCGAAGCCCGCAAGCGGCCCTTCGAGCGAGCCGATCTCGAACCACTGACCGATGTTCTCGTCGCCCCACAGCGTCAGGCGATAGCCGCCGAGCGCCGCCAACGGCGCCTGCTTCGGCGCGCGTGCGAGCGCGGCGACGAGCTTCGCGGGCCACGCGGCGTTCCGATCGGCGAAGGTGAGCGCACCGGCGAACAACGGTGGCGGCACGGTATCGCCCGAAGCGGTGAGGAACAGCACCGGCGGCGCCGCGCCGCGCGATGCCTGCAGGCTCGCGTACAAAAGCGACAAGCCATAGCGCACGGATGGTTTGGCGAGCGTCGCTTCATCGACGAGGACGATCCACGCGTCGGCCGCCTGCATCGCGTCGAGCACGACACGCGCGACGGCCTTGTCCGGTTCGTCGAGCCATACGTGGCCTTGCGCCGCGATCCCGTAGCGCTTGAGCGTCGCCGCCACTTGCGCGATGCGCGCTTCGTCTTTGGCGAGCGCCGTGACCCATACCTGCTTCATTGCGCTTCTTCCTCGATGACAGCGGCCTTCGCCTCGGCAGGCTCGAAACCGAACGACACGACGAACACGCCTTCGTCGTTCACATCGAGCTCGGCGTGCGTCGGCTGCTCGGCTTCGCTCATGCGGATAAGGATCTCGTGCGAGAGCATCGGCATGACGGTGCCGCGCAGAATGAAGTCGATGTTGCGCGCGCCCGTTTCCACTTCCGTGCAGCGCGCGGCGATGGTGTCCACGACCTTGTCCGTGTACGCGAGAGGAATCTTGTTGGCGCCCAGGAGACGCTTCACGATCTTGTCGAGCTTCAGGCGCACGATGCCCGCGAGCGCATCCGTCGGCAGCGTGTAGTACGGAATCACGGTCATGCGCGCGAGCAGCGCGGGCTTGAAGTGCGCGGAGAGGATCGGCCGCACGGCGGCGAGAATGGTCTCGTCGTCGGGACGCTCGCCGTTCGCCGTGAGTTCGGTGATGACATCGGTGGCGAGGTTCGAAGTCAGGAACACGACCGTGTTGGAGAAGTCGATTTCCTTGCCTTCGCCGTCCGAGAGCATGCCCTTGTCGAACACCTGGTAAAACAGGTTCATCACGTCGAGATGCGCCTTCTCGGTTTCGTCGAGCAACACGACCGAGTAAGGACGCTGACGCACGGCTTCGGTCAGAAGACCGCCTTCGCCATAGCCGACATAACCCGGCGGCGAGCCGATCAGACGGCTCACGTTATGGCGCTCCTGGAACTCGCTCATGTTGACGGTGACGGTGGACTTCTCGTCGCCGAAGAGAATGTCGGCGACAGTCAGCGCCGTTTCCGTCTTGCCGACGCCCGACGGTCCCGCGAGCAGGAACACGCCCATCGGTTGCTCGGGGTCCTTCAACCCCGCCGCCGACGACTTCAGCACTTCGGCGATCTGATGCATCGCGTGATCCTGACCGCGCACGCGTCTGGCGAGCGTCGTTTCCATGTTCAGGATGGTCTGCGCCTGATCGCGCTGCACCTTGCCGAGCGGAATGCCGGTCCAGTCGCTGACGACCTTCGCGACCACGTCGGGATCGACGTCCACGCGCACCATCGGCTGATCGCCCTGGGCCTCGCGCAAATCGGCTTCGGCGCGCTTGGCGGCGTCGCGCAGGGCGTCGATCTGCGCTTCGGGTTGCGCGGCGGCGCGTGCGGCGGCCACGGCTCCCCGTGCCGCGACGAGCGCCTCGCCCGCTTCCTTCTGCGCGAGCCAGCGCACGCGCAAATCCGCCGCGCGGGCTTCGAGCGAAGGCAGGGCATCGGCGATGGCGGCGAGGCGTTCGTCGTCCACCGGCTGCATGTTGTCGCGATCGCGTTCGAGTCCGCGCCGTTCGCGCTCCAACGCCTGAATGCGGCGCTCGGTGTCTTCGAGCACATCGGGTTTCGCGCTTTGCAGCACCTTGACGCGGGCGCACGCGGTATCGAGCAGATCGACGGCCTTGTCCGGCAACTGGCGCCCGGTGATATAGCGGCTCGACAATTCGGCGGCGGCCACGATGGCGTCGTCGCGCATCACGACTTTGTGCACGTCTTCGTAACGTTCCTTCAGGCCGCGCAGGATCAGCACCGCGGTCGGCAAGTCGGGTTCGTCGAGCTTCACGAGTTGGAAGCGCCGCGCGAGCGCCGCGTCTTTCTCGAAGTACTTCTTGTACTCGGCCCAGGTGGTCGCCGCGATGGTGCGTAGCTCGCCGCGCGCGAGCGCCGGCTTGAAGAGGTTCGCGGCGTCCGACGTGCCCGCCTGACCGCCCGCGCCGATCAGTGTATGCGCCTCGTCGATGAACAGGATCACCGGCTTCACCGATGCCTTGATCTCGTTGATGATGCCCTTCAGCCGGTTTTCGAATTCGCCCTTGACGCTCGCGCCCGCCTGCAACATGCCCATGTCCAGACCGAGGATGATCACGTCGCGCAACGACTCGGGCACGTCGCCATCGACGATACGCAGCGCCAGTCCTTCGACCACCGCCGTCTTGCCGACGCCCGGATCGCCCACGCAGATCGGGTTGTTCTTGCGCCGCCGCGCGAGGATATCGACCATCTGGCGGATTTCGGCGTCGCGTCCGAAAACAGGATCGATCTTGCCCTCGCGCGCCTTCTCGGTGAAGTTCTCGCAGTACTTGGCGATTGCGCTGCCGTCCGAACCGGCCGCCGCGTTCGCGCCGCCTTCCGATGCCGACGAAGTGCCCGCCGCCGTCTGCTCTATCGACGCCGCCGACGCCGCGCCGAAGCGCGCGAGCAAGCTCTCGCGGTTGATCGGCCGCAGCATGTCGGCATAGCCGCCGGTTGCATAGAAAGTGGCGCGTGCGAGGAACGCGAGCAGGATCGCACCGGAACGCACGCGCGTTTCGAGCAAGTCCACCGAGGCGATCAGCCACGCATCCTGAAGCAGTTCGAGCAGCACCGGCGAGAACACCGGCCGGCCCGTATTGCCGCCGCGCAAATCTTCTATCGACTGATCGAGCGCGCGGCGAAAGAGCGCGGCATCGATGTTCTGTTCGCGCAGCAAAAGCGGGATATCGCTTTGCGGATCGTCGAGCAGCTTGACGAGCATGTGCTCGACGGAAATCTCGTATTGGCCGCGCGAGATGCACAGACCGGCGCTGTTTTCGAGCGCTTGCCGGCAGTAGCCGTTGAGCCGGCTCACCAGCGGTTTCAGATCGACCAGCAACATGGCTTGGGCTCCTCTCGTGTCTCTTGATATCGGTGGTTCAGATCGCGAAGCTGACCGGACGCGGCACGGCATTCGCGCGCGGCGCGAGCCACGTGTCGCGGCCCAGCGCGTTCCATTGCATGCCGCCCGTGCGGGCGTTCTCGGCGAGACCCGCGCGCAGTTCGAGAAGCACCGTCACGTCGAACGGTTCGGTCAGGTAATAGCGCGTGAAAAAACGCAGACGCTCGTACTCGCGCCGGCCTGGCTGCAACGCTTCGAACAGAGCCAGCGGCAGGCCGCGCAACTCGATTCGCACATGATTGTTGGCATCGCGGCTCTCTTGTCCGAGATAGCATTCGACGCCGAGCGCATGACGGCCATCGCCGAGCGTGAGACGCTGATCGTCGGGAATCGGCAGCCAGCTTTCCACGCAATTGACGATATGCACATCGGCGGGCGCGAAGGCATCGGCGAGCAGCGTTTTCAGGCCAAGCGCCGAATGCGGGCGTTGCGAGAAGAGGCCCGCGTAGCGCAGCATGTCGGAGACGCCGGGCGTGTCGTCGCGGCGCATGGAGCGCTCGTGCAGGCCGACGAACGCATACAGGCGTTCGAGCATCGCCGTGTCGCCTTCCTCGACCACGCGCACGTGCGGCCGGTACTTGACCCAGCTTTCGAACAACAGCGGATACAGCGTGTAATGCAGGATGTCGAGAAACTCGCGCATCCCGCTGCGGCCTTCGCGTTCTTCCTCGATCAGGTCTTCGGTATAGAAGCTCGGCAGCGGCGAGGACACGCCGTAAAGCCCGAAGAAGTTCGCGGTAATTCGCGGCGTCGGCGCGGGCTCGGGCGCGTCGTCGTCGAGATCGGCATGACGGCGCGGCAGATCGCGCTCGATCTGGTCGATATCGCTTTCGGGAAAGCCGAGCGCAAGACGCGGACGCACGCGCAGGCGTTCCGGATCGTCGCCCGCAAGACGCGCGCGGCGGCGCAGCAGCCGCACCGCCTGAAAATACGCAAAGCGTTCGCCTTGCTCAAATAGCGCGTCGTCTAGAGCAGAGCTTGTTGACCGAGCCGCGGCGTCCATCTGAATACCTCTCCGGAGAAAATGTCTTCCAGCTCGAATCGCGTATACGTGTTCATGCTTGCGTAGGCGCCGAGAAAACGGTCCAGCACGCTGCCGAACACGTAGAGATCGCCCGCGCCCGCGAAGTGATCCATCTCGCAGCGCACGCGGATCAGCTGACCGCGCAGCATGTTGCGCCCGAAGAGCCGCACTTCGGGCGTGACGCTCATCTCCTTCAGGCCCGCGATGCGTCTGCGGTTCGCCGCCTCGTGGCCTTGCTCCTGGCGCTCAGAGAACACGTAGAGCGAGAGGAGGGCGCGCAGGTTGGCGGCATCCGCGAGCGAGAGGAAGTTGAGCGCGGCGTGACCGAGCAGCCGCCAACGCAACGCCTCGCCGACGGGCGGATTGACCACCGGTGTCATCGGCCGGATATTGCGGAACTTGAGGCGCTCGGGCGAACTGCTGGTTGGCTCGCTGAGATCGCCGTAACGCAGGCTCTCGGGCAGATAGCGGTTGGTGCAGGTCAGCTCGATGGAAAGCGTTTCGGTCTGCGGCGTGGCCTCGGGCGGATACGCCACCGAGAGATACAGCTCAGTCTCGTTGCCGACGGCGGCGGGGCGCAACGACGTGTGATAGACGAGATCGCCCGGCGCGCGCTGGTCTTCGCTCGCCGTCGCGGCGGATGCCGCGTGCCCGAGCACGCCGAATGGCCGGTACACGCGCTGCTGCGCCACGCCTTGCCGATACGACGTGACCTTGTCGACTGAATGAATCTGGTAATGCTGACGGTTCGCGCCTTCCGGGCTCACGCGATAGTCCATTTGCCGATGATCCAGCGTGATCGGATTGGCGTGATGCTCGAACAGATTGATGACGGGCGTCACGTTGAGCATGAAGGCGTCGGCGCTCAATTCGGTGAGCCATGCGGGCAAACGTTTGAGGCACAGCGTGACCGAGAACGTCGTGCCGGTGGCGCCGCGCAGCTTGTCGATCCCGTTCAGGTCGAGGAACAGGAATTTCTCCGGCTGCACGAAGAACTCTTGCAGACTGCGATACCCCGGAAACGCGTGACTCGGATACGGCACGAGCTCGCTGTCGAAGCCCGACGGGACGAGCGAACGCGCGCCCAGTTCCGTCGATACCCCGCTAGCCGTCAGCCGCACCGACGTCACTTCGGTCATGAGCAGCATCAGGAGTTTGGAGGCATCGCTGTAGCCGCCCGCCAGAAAGAGCCGCAGCGACTTCGTCTGCCAGCGCGCGAGATCGAGCCCGCGCAAGCTGAAGTCGAGATCGATGGAAGGCGTGCGTCCTTCGCCCGCTGAAAGCCGCGCGGCGAGCGTGAGCGGATGCACGTCCACGGCCTGGGTCGTGCGGAAACGGCAGGGCGTGCCGTCCACCGGCGCCGATGCCAGCTCCACGCCCGCCGCCACGCTCGCGGTTTCCGTGAGCGCGCCGCGCGGCTCGAACAGCACCATCGTCGTCGCGGGAACCGGACGCAGATAGTGCGGAAACAGCAGCGTGGAGAGTTCCTGGATGAACTCCGGGAACTCGTCGTCGAGCTTCTGGCGCGCAAGACCCGTGAGGAAGGCCACGCCTTCGAGCAGGCGTTCGACGTCCGGGTCGGTCGAGCGGCCTGCGAGCATCGGCGCGAGCGCCGGATTGGCCTCGGCAAACTCGACGGCAAGCGTCTTCAGCTTGGTGAGTTCGTTTTCGTAATAGCGATTGAGCATCGTCGGGATCGGTCGCGGGCCGTCAAGGCGTCAAAGCACGGTGACGCGGCCATCGGAATTCACGGTGGTGGACAGGCGCAGTGGAATCTCGCGATCGTTCACGGCGAGCGTGCCGTCGAGACTGAAGCGGATCGACATTACGTCGCTGCGGTCGCTCAAGAGATGCACTTTCGGGTTGAGCACGCGCGGTTCGTAACGCGACACCATGCGTTGAATCTCTTCCTCGATTTCGCCCGTCGATCCGCCTTCCAGCCCGCCCGCGATATTCGTGAAATCGGGCACGCCGAATTGCGGATCGAGCTGCACGCTGCCCTGTCTCGTATTGAGGATGCGCGACAGATGCTCCATCACGGATCTCACGAGCACCTCGGTGCTGGTTTCGTTGGTGCGCACCGCGCCCTGTTCCCAGCCGGATATGCGTTCCAGCAGCCTGCGCTCTCTCATCGACGGTCCCGATCGACGCAGCGGCGTAAGTCCTCCGCCGCGTCATGCGTGATTTGGAATGCGTCAGGCCTTCGGCGCGAGCCACGAGTCTTCGGCTTCGATGCCGTCCGGCTCGTAGGTCCACGTGATCTTTTCGTAGGTGAACGCGAGATCTTCCATGTGACC
>NZ_JALQDB010000049.1:0-1595 GCF_023631465.1 Caballeronia sp. GAWG1-1 | reverse complement strand
GTAAGCGCGCATTAGACGGCGTCCCTTGCGCATTGCCATGCGACATACGTCAGGCTATGGTTGGATTCAGTCGCCAGGGCAGCAAAGCCTCGTAGTCGTCGGCGGTGTTCGCGTGCGGCAGACTTTTGAACAACGCGATGAGGTATTGATACGGCTCAATGCTGTTGGCTTTGCAGGTTTGCACGAGCGAATACAGGTTGGCGGCGGCGTTTGCGCCGGCGACGCTGTCACTAAAGAGCCAGTTCCGGCGTCCAACCGTAAACGGTCTGATCGCGTTCTCACACGGATTGTTCGAGATGGGCCACGCTCCGTTGCCGACGTAGCGAACCAGCTTGGGCCATTGGCCTCGCAGATATTGAAGCGCTTTGCCGAAGCCGCTTTGCGGCAACACCGTGTTCAGATGACGCGATAGCAGCGCCTCGATCTGATCAAGAACTGGCTGACTTCTGGCCTGTCTGAGTTGCTGGCGCTGCTCCGGCGTCATGTGTTCGGATCGTGCCTCAACGGCAAACAGCTGGCCGATCAGGCGAATGAATTCGCTTACCGGATGATTGCCGCCGCGCTGTACCTTAGGGAGGTTCTCTTCCGCCTCAATCAGGTAACGTCGCGCGTGCGCCCAACATCCAAGGTGCACCAGCTGGTTTGTTCGGGCGATTTCGTTGTACGGCTCGTAGCCGTCGCTCATCAATACCGCTCCGGGTTTGATGCCTGCATAGAGCACGGCGGCCTGCGCCGCGCTGCGCGTGGGACTGTAGTTGAACATTCGCACTGGTGGTCCGGTACCGTTCATCTGCGCCCACATGTAGCTCTTGCGTTGTGCAGCACGGCCCGGCTCTTTTAGTACCTGCACCGTCGTTTCATCGCCGTAAACGATGTCGGCCTCGAGCAGGTGGTCGCGCATCAGGTTAATCAGCGGCTGCACCGCCATGCCGACGCGCACTACGCTTGCTGCCAGCGTGCCGCGTGAGAGATCGCCACCGAAACGGTGCAGCAACGCGGCGATCCGGTACAGCGGCAGCGCGTCAGCAAACTTACTCACAACCACCCATGCAAGCGCTGATTCAGTGAGTAAGCCCTTTGGGATGATGCGCGAAGGTGCCGGCGTCACCTTGATGCTAAGGTCGCAGCAAGGGCATGCGTATTTGATTCGCTGGTGCTGAATGACGCGAACCTGCTGCGGCACGATATCGAGTTGCTCGCTGATCTCAGCGCCGATCTCGACCAGTGCGTGGCCGTCGTGTGCGCAGACGCGTTCTGATTCGGGCAACTCATGGCGCACGACCTCGCGAGGCAGCATCGGGTCTAACGGTTTGCGCCCACGCTTCTTGCGTTCATGCGCGCCGACTTCGACGCTTTGTTCAGTTTCGGCCTGTTGCGCCGGCTCGCATCCCGTTGCGAGCGCTTCTGCTTCGTTCAGGAAGAGGTCGCGTTGCTCAGCACCGCGCACTTCGCTCCTGGAAGCAAACAACTGCCGCTGATAGGCCTTAAGTCTCTCGCGCAACAAATCGCGTTCGACTGTCACCACACGCAACTCGCCTTTCATGGCAGCGAGTTCTGCGCGCAGCGCCTGCAGTTCGTCGGTAGAAGAAGAGGAT
>NZ_JALQDB010000048.1:0-409 GCF_023631465.1 Caballeronia sp. GAWG1-1 | reverse complement strand
TCACCACACGCAACTCGCCTTTCATGGCAGCGAGTTCTGCGCGCAGCGCCTGCAGTTCGTCGGTAGAAGAAGAGGATGATGGCGGCATCGCTGAATTAGACCAGCGATGCCGGTTCTCGTTTCAGGTCACGCGCTGATAATAACGCCTCGGATGCGCGCGCATCGCTTCGATGTCGATGCCCTCCAGTAGCCAGTGAAGTTGCTCTGTTCGCAGCATGAGCACCGCTTCCTTGCGCGGCCATACGAAGCGGTCCTGCTCGAGGCGTTTCATGAGAAGCCAGAAGCCGTTACGGTCCCACAGCAGCATCTTGATGCGGTCGCGCCGCTGATTGCTGAACACATAAACCGCACGCGCGAATGGATCGAGCTTCATTGACTGCTCGACGATGGCTGCGAGACCGTTGATGCT
>NZ_JALQDB010000047.1:0-11499 GCF_023631465.1 Caballeronia sp. GAWG1-1 | reverse complement strand
CTGGCAAAGTCAGTACGCGCGGCGTTCGACTGGTCGTCCGCGATGAACCAGTTTGCCATCCTGTTTGGAGAGCGTTTCACCAACGCACGCGGGTGACTCCGCTAACCGCCTCGCACACAAAAATGCGGACAGGTTCAAGTGGTCCAACAAGCGCGGCCGTGGAGAACCGACAAAATTTATGACGGCACTTGCTCCGAACGTCAGCTTTCGGTCTGCGCTCATGTGCAGCGCAGCGACACCGACAATGTGCGTTACCACGCATTGAAAATCTGAAACAAATTGTGTGATTTGATACATCTTGATCATTTACTAAGAAGGTCACTAAAAGAGCGCTACGGGGAAGGTGCCGGGTTTCAAAGTACTTCAAAGCGCTGATTGTTCAAGCGAATATAAAAACAGCGAGGCGCTCGTTACCGACCGACTTGACGTCAGTGAAGAACGCAATCGCTGAGGCAACCGCCAACGAAGTAAGCGCGTCGAGACCAGTTGTCGCAAAGTGAATGAATGCAAGAGTCGGCATAAGCCGACCTTCGACCGAACCCAGTTACGAGTTGTTGTCGCCGGAAACGGTGGCGCAGGCCGGCGTCACTGTAGTTACTGTCCGGCACTTAAGCTTCTAATAAATCGATACGACTCGAACTGGGACACGGCGAACATCGCCGAAGCCGACCTTTTCAGAATCAACGACACACGAGCGCTCTCTTCAGCGCCCGCGGAGGTGAACTCGCCTCTCGGCTCCGATTTGGCTTATTCTTCACCATGGAATCCGCTTCACGGAATCAATCCTGCTCGTCGACCAAAGTCGCAAAAATAAGCAAGGGGCAAATGCTAGAAGAGTCACAACTGGATGATTGCCCACGGCCCGGCGAAGACTGCATGCATGCACTCGCCACTTGCTTGGAACTTGCGCTCAACACTGACGATGCCTGCGTAGTCATAGTTGAACCAAGCAATGACGTCTGCGAAGTTTATATCGGCAATCCATGGGGCGCCGAGGGAGGCCTTGAGTTACGCGGCACGTTGAGCACAGTCATGACAGACGGCGTACTCGAAAGCACTGCCTTTGGCGAGAATGAGTTCATGATTAACGGCCAAAGGTATCGCTTCTTCCGCAGCTTCGTTCAGCTAGCGCTCGGTAGCGCCGTTGCCTTTTCGATTGCATGAGAACTGGGGGTGGCACTCGCTCACCACAAGCCAGGCGTAACTCGGCTCAGCTTACGGTAAGTCCACAGCGTATTAACGGTAGTGGCGGCGATGACAATGCCGGTGGTTGTGCTTCTTGTGATAGTGGTGCGGTCGAGCATTCGCAATCGCGGGCAGACCGAATGCGGCGACCAGAAGGGCTGCCATGGTTTTCTTGAGCATGTTTTTCATCGATTTGCCGACAGGCTGCACGGCTTGTCATACCCAACGGAAGAGCAACGTTCATTCTAGAGAGCTATCTCACAAATGGGACGTCCAATTAAATTTGTCGCGTCGCAGTAACTGGCTTTGCTCGGCATACGACGCGAAAGCACATAGCCAATCTCGTTCGATATGTAGGGTTCGCGCTGCAGGTCCGCTGTCATCCCTTCTGCGCGTTGAGGCGTTATGACGGTGTGTCTCACAAACCCCCGTCGTGATAGGAGCTAGTATGCGCAAGGTTTTGTTCGGCGTCGTTTCGCTTGGTCTGGCAATGGCGTTCTCAGCGCCGGTTTTCGCGGCGGGATGTTTGAAAGGCGCAGCAGTCGGTGGCGTTGCCGGCCATGTTGCTGGTCATCACGGGGTGGTTGGCGCAGCCGCCGGGTGCGCAATTGGCCATCACGAAGCGTCGAAGAAGGCAAAGGTTGCGAGCCAGGCGGCTGCAGCAAGCGCACCTGATGCTGCGGCTTCGAAATAGAAAGAAGCTCGAGCGCGGCTGCTTGGCGTTTAGCTACTTAATCTCCGGTACGCATTCAGGTGCCGGATAAGGCCGCGCCGGTCGCCGTGCTTATCCAGCAAAATGGCAAGATTGTGATGTGCATCCGCATAATCTGGGTTGAGCGCGAGACATTTTTCGTAGCCTTCTCTCGCCTCATCAAGGCGGTCCATCATGTCGAGCGCCACCGCTCGATTGAAGTGCAGAATGGCGTCTGACGGGAAGTGCTGCAACGCTTCGTCAAAGACGCTTAGCGCCTCGCTGCACTGATGTTCTTGTTCGCAGAGCAGCGCGCCCAAGTCCACGTACGCGGCGTAGAATGGCTCAGGGGATAGCTCGATGGCTCGTCGATAGTTAAGCTCCGCCGCGCTTGGTTCCGTCTTCACCAACTTTTCAGCGAGCTCGTACCGCTCGCGCGCCTGTGCTGCCGCTTGGCTCTTGCGTTCGGGCGTTGATTCCAGCAAGACGACATCTCCAGCAACCTCGGCAATCTCGAAATCCAACAGCATCTGCCCGCTTAGGGCATCCCACCGCGACGGTCCCTTTTTCACAACGATTGCGTCGCCTTCTGCGGCCACTCGAATACCAGACAACGGGAGCTCGTCAGGAAGTTCACGTCTGAGCCGAGTAAGCGCGGCACGTAGCTTCCTTGGGGTCGTGTTTGAGGTTCGAAGTTGAAGCGCGGTGCGCAGTAGAACCACGTCGCGAAAAGAAAAGCGTAGAGCGTTGCGCGGTCCACGCGTTGGCGTGACGAGTCCAAGCTCGATGAGTCCATCCACGACACCTCTCGAAACACCCAGCATTGACTGGAGCTTCGAAAGCGAGACGTGGTGTGATACGTCGCGCTTGCTCACTTGCGAGCACGCACTTTTGCCGGAGCTTCCGCTGCAACCTTTGGCGCCCGTGCAGCGGGCTTGCGCGCCTTGGGTACAGCGGGCTCTTCAACTTCTTCAACGGCCTTGACCGCAGTCCTTCGCTTCGGCGCAGGCTTCGCTTTTCCATTGCCCTTGGAGAGACTGGCCTTCAGTGCTTCCATCAAGTCAATGACTTCTCCGCCTGCAGGCGCCTCGTGTGCTTCGGCGGCAATAATCTGCTTGCCTGCAATTTTTTGGTCGATTGCTTCTAACACGCGTTTCTTTTCTTCGTCTTCGTAAGCAGAAGCGTCGTACGAGTCTTCGGCACCCTGCTCAATGATTTGAACCGCCAGTTTCAACTCCGATTCGGAAACCGCGGCATGCTCGACGTCGTGGTCTTTAAGCGACCGTACCTCGTCTGCGAACAGGAGTTGTTGAAAGACCATGCCGTCTTCGGCGGCTCGCACCTGGACGATACGAGTCTTGCCCTTGTACGACCACTTTGCGAGCGCACACCGGCCAGTTTTCGCAAGCGCCTGCTGCAGGAGGCTGTACGGCTTGCCGCCCCGCTTGTCCGGGGCGATGAAGTAGGCCTTGTCGTAGTAGAGAGGGTCGACTGCCTTTTCGGGCACGAACGAGACAATTTCGACGACGTGACTCGCACCTTCTTCTAGCGCCTTGAGTTCGTCAGCGCTAAAGACAACGTACTTGTCCTTTTCGAACTGGTAGCCCTTTTGCATCTGCGCGCGCTCGACGACCTTGCCGGTTGCCTCCGAGACGTATTGCTGCTTAACACGCGAGCCGTCCGGCCCCAGCATGTTGAACCGGACTTCCGACGAGCTTTCTGTCGCCGAATAGAGTCGGACGGGAATGGAAACAAGTCCGAAGGACAGAGAGAGCGACGCAATCGAGCGAGCGGCCATGAGCTTCTCCCAGACGGCAGCGAATTGGAAATTCGCCAGACGTAACCAGATGAGCGAATAGCCGGCCGCAGCTGAGGTCGGCATGAAGCTCAGGATAGCACTAGGCGTGCCGCGGCTTGGGTCTAATTGTCGGTCACGCCCCTCTGCTTGAAGAGACAGTCTCCAACGGCACCCCCGCCGTGATATCGACAGGCGGTGGATAGCGCCTCGCTCGGCCGTGCGGACTGAGCAAGACTGGCGACGGCTGCACTGGAACGTGTAGCTCCTCCACTCGCGTCGGGCCCCTGCGCTTCACAATCTCAACGCTGACTCCTCGCTCAGCCGGCCTTACGGCAAGGCGCAGCGTCGCTGGCGAAGAGTCTTGCGCACAGGCGAGCGGCCGCACGACGACGACAAGTCGCAGAACGCACATCTCCGCCGGCACAATGTTTGCAGCGGACATGCCTCCAGACCGAGGGAGCCACTATGGTTTCGTACAGAAACGCCTCCGCGCAGCCGCCCCTCGACCGCTACAAGAAAAAACGGAACTTCAGCGTCACGTCAGAGCCCAGCGAGTCAGCGCAATCCAGTAAAAAGACTCGCACCGCGAAGCGCTTGAGTTTCGTCGTTCAAAAACACTGGGCGAGTCGGCTCCATTATGACTTCCGGCTCGAACACGGCGGCGTATTGTGGTCGTGGGCTGTTCCCAAGGGACCGTGCTACGACCCGAGCAAGAAGCAGATGGCCGTCCGTGTCGAGGACCATCCCATCAGCTATGCAGGATTCGAAGGGATAATTCCAGCGAAGCAGTACGGTGCAGGGACGGTAATTGTCTGGGACCGCGGGACTTGGGTGCCGGTCGGCGATGCGAACAAGGGCATGGAAGATGGCAAGATTTTGTTTCAGTTGCATGGCGAAAAGCTCGCCGGGCTCTGGGAGCTTGTGCGGATATCAAAACCCGGCGACAAAGCCGATTCTTGGATGCTTTTCAAAAAGCGAGACGAGTGGGCGCGTCCGCTTGCCGAGTACGACGTTATCAAAGCTCTGCCGGATAGCGTCATAGCAAACCCACTTGGGCCTATTGAAGAACGGGAGCCTCGGATTGCGCAGAGCCGACGAGCCGAGGAGTCGAACATTGACCTGTCGGCCGCCGTTGCCGCGCCACTTCCAGCGAAATTCGAGCCTCAACTTGCCACGCTCGCGCCGTCCTTGCCAACAAGCGGAGACTGGATAATTGAGTCCAAACTCGACGGGTACCGGCTACTCGCTCGGGTAAGCAAAGGACGGGTGAAGCTTCTCACGCGCAATGGACATGATTGGACATCTCGATTCCCACTGTTGGCGACTGAACTCAAAAATCTTCCGCTGACGAACGCCTGGCTGGATGGTGAGATTGTCGTGCTAAAGGACGGCATCCCGAGTTTCTCCGCGCTACAAACCGCAATCGATGGCCAAGGAAACCGGGACATCATTTTCTTCCTCTTCGACCTGATGTATCTCGACGGCAAGGACCTGCGGCAGGTGCCGCTGTGGTCGAGGCGCGCGCTGCTCGCACCCATCGTACAAGGAGCGGGAGAGCACCTGATATATAGCCAGGACTTCGACGCGCCTGCCGCGCAAATTTTCGAAGCCGCGACAGGTTTGGGACTTGAGGGGCTGATGCTCAAGCAGCGCGATGCTCGCTACGAGTCGGGCCGGACTCAGACGTGGCTGAAAGCAAAAGCGAGGTTGAGACAAGAGCTTATTATCTGCGGCATGACCGCGCGCGCCGGTACGTCGAGCGAGGTCGGAAGCCTTTTACTGGGCTATTACGCAGGAAACGAGCTCAATGATGCGGGAAGCGTTGGCACTGGATGGGATTCGAAGACCGCGAGAGACTTATGGAAGCGCCTCGCGCCATTCGAAGTCGACAAGCCGCCGTTCGACACGCCGCTCAAGAAGCCAGGGCGATGGTCGAAGCGTACACTTGGAAGCGAGCGCTGGCTTAGACCGACGTCGGTCGCGGAGGTCGAGTTTGCTGAATGGACCGCAGAGAAAAAACGTAATTCGCCAAGCGTCTTTCATTGGCCTGCGTCTCGACAAGGACGCTCGCGGCGTCGTACGCGAAGCGGGAACGACACAGGCGCCGGAGCCCCTACCGCAGTTAAAGATAACTCATCCAGAACGAGTGATTGATGCTTCCGCGTCGGTAACGAAAGCGGACCTGGTGCGGTACTAGGCGAGCGTGGCGGAATGGATGTTGCCGCACCTGAAGGACAGGCCCATTGCACTGGTGCGCGCGCCTGACGGCATCGATGGCCAACTCTTCTTTCAGAAGCACGCCGAGCGTACAGCGATGCCGGGCTTGACCGCGCACGAACGAGACCTCTGGCCGGGTCACCCGCCATTGCTGACTGTCGACACGTTGGACGCGCTATTGTCCGCGGCCCAAATGAATACCATTGAATTTCACACGTGGAACTCGCTGGTGCCGGTTGTCAGCAAACCCGATAGGGTCATCTTCGATTTAGACCCAGGCGACGGCGTGAAATGGTCTCATGTTCAAGAGGCGGCTCTTCTCGTTCGCACTTTGCTAGCCGAACTAAAACTTGAGGCGTGGCTGAAGACAAGCGGAGGTAAAGGCTTGCACGTTGTCGTGCCGCTAGCTACTCGTCTGGAATACGCAACCGTGAAATCTTTCTCGCAGGCCTTTGTACGGCATCTCGCTCGCACAATCCCCGAGCGATTCTCGGCCGTTTCAGGGCCGGCTAATCGTCTCGGCAAGGTGTATGTCGACTACCTGCGCAACGGCAAAGGGCAAACGACGGCGGCGGCGTTTTCGGCTCGCGCGCGGCCGGGCATGGGCGTCTCGATGCCAATCGCTTGGGAGCAAGTGACTGAAATTAAGAGTGGCGCGCAATGGACCGTTCAAACCGCGCGCGAGTACTTAAGCTTCCAGACGCAGGACCCGTGGGCGGCGTACTGGACGACAAAGCAGACGGTCGCAGCGGCGATAAAGCGGCTAGCGTAATTAAATTCGGGCAGTGGCGTTGGCCGCAATCGCTCAGGTCAGTCTCGACTTAGAAGCCGAATTTGCACGGCGCGTATCTGCAACACCGTGGAAGCGGACCGTAGAAGTAAGACTACGTTTTGCTTACGAATAACGCGACGCTTACGATATATGCAAGTTCAGTCAACATCTTGAATGCTAAACCGCCTTACACAGTAATAGCAGCACGAGAGCTTCCCACCGAGGAAAGCCACGCGGACGCTCCGGCTAAGCGACATTGTCTGACCTGGCCGACGCTTGATGCTATTGAATCGCCGAAGGAGACTCAAGCGCCGTCGGAATTTGCCGTAGATGCAGGATGCCTGCACACCGTCCCCTACCCGCCATGTCCATCAAATTCAAGCTCCGCATCCTCATGCTTCTGACGCTCGCCGCTGCAGTCAGTTGCGTAGCAGTCTCGGTCGTCGGTTTCAACGCCGTCGATGTCGCACAAGAAGCTTCACATCAACAGGAACTGCAAGTTCGGGGGCTAACCGAAATTAAGGCGAGCGCGTTGTCCACTATCGAGCTCGACCCAACCTCCGACGACACCAAAAAGGTTTTCGCTGCCGCCGAGGACAACATCAGCAAGTGGTCTTCTGTCATCTCGCCCCTGTTCGATTCCGTCGAATTGCAGGACCGAATGAAGGACATCACGGTGAAGTGGAAAGCATACGACCGTAAGTCTCTTGACTTAATTGCGCTCGCTGCGCACGACCCGAAATCGGCAAACGACCAAGTCGTGAGCGTCTACCATGGAGACTTTCAGCCGCTTCAGGCCGCAATCGAGTCTCTGACTGTGCAGAGAGGCCAAAGCGCCGAGGCGCTCAAGACCAAAGCACAGAGCACCGGTCGAACGGCACTTATATCTGTCGTAACGGTAATGACTGTGGTCCTCCTCATTGTCATCGGATGGACCCTTGCTCTTTCCAAGGCCATCAATGGGTCGGTGGCAGAGATTCAACGCACGATGCTCGAAGTCGGTAGCACGCTAGACCTGAAAATCCGCGCAAAAATCTCTGGTAACGATGAACTCGGCCGAACAGCTGCGGCGTTCAATGCACTGATGGAAAAGATTTTCACTGCCCTAACCGAAGTTCACGAATCAATTGGCTCTGTGAGCATCGCGTCAAGGCAGATTGCCGCGGGTAATTCAGACCTGTCTTCGCGCACGGAGCAACAGGCCGCGTCGCTTGAAGAGACTGCATCGAGCATGGAGGAGCTAACGGGTACCGTTCGTCAGAATGCGGACAACGCAGCCCAAGCAACACAGCTCGTGGTCAACGCAGCCGGCGTTGCGCAGGACGGAAATGCGGTTGTCTCTCAGGTTGTAGACACCATGGCGCACATTACGGACAGTTCGGCAAAAATCTCGGACATCATTGGGATGATTGACGGCATTGCCTTCCAGACCAACATCCTGGCATTGAACGCTGCCGTCGAAGCGGCCCGTGCCGGTGAACAGGGTCGAGGGTTCGCGGTCGTCGCAGGTGAAGTCAGGACGTTGGCGCAACGCTCTGCCGCCGCCGCTAAGGACATCAAGGCCCTAATCGAAACTTCGACCACGCACGTCTCGTCGGGCAATTTGTTAGTGAGCCAAGCCGGCGTGACGATGGCGGAAGTTGCGAAAACGGTCGCGCGGGTGAAGGACCTTATGGAGGAGATTAAAGCTGCGTCAACCGAACAAAGTCAAGGCATTGACCAAGTGGGCCGTGCGGTGACCCAAATGGACGAAGTGACGCAACAGAACGCAGCGCTCGTTGAGGAAGCCGCTGCCGCGGCGCAATCGCTTGATAGCCAAGCGGACAAACTCAACGCTGCAGTGAAGGCGTTCGTACTGTAAGCTGGCCCCTGTTTGGCGGACTGAGCGAGGGGGCTGCCGGCAGAACATAGGGCGTCGCGTATCGATGCATAGCTCGCGGCCCAGCGTTGCGGCGCGGGTAACATCGCGGTCAAGGATGTTTATTGTCTCCCGAGGCGGTCGAACGGACGCGACGTCTTCCGAGACGCGCCCAATGGCATACTGTGTCGTTGCGCACCGCCGCTATGACTCGGGTGACCAATGGAATGTAAGGCATATGAACTTTGATGCACTTGTCCTGGGCTCGGACATTGTCGGTACTTGCGTGGCCGTTCACTTGCAACGCCGAGGCGTCAAAGTTGCGCTCATCGACCGCAAGGCTCCGGGTAACGAAACGTCTCTAGGCAACGCGGGCATAATTCAGCGCGAGGGCGTCTATCCGTACGCGTTCCCTCGTGACTTTGCCACCATCGCGAAATACGCAGGAAACCGCGCGACCGACGTTCGGTATCATCCGTCGGCAATGCCGAAGTTGGCACCGTTCCTTTTGCGCTACTGGCATTACTCTCGCTCGGACCGTCATGCAGAAAACGCGAGGGCTTACTCGGCACTTATTGAACATAGTGTCGCCGAGCATCACGAGATGATTGAGGCGGCTGACGCTCAACCTTTACTAAGAACGGGCGGCTGGATAAATGCGTTCAGAACAATCAAGGCATTCAACAGGGCTCTGGCCGAAGCATCCCGCTGGCGAGACGAATACGATATCCCTTTCGACACGCTTTCCAACGAAGCTTTACACCACGCAGAGCCCGCGCTCGGTCCCGCGCTTGTTAGAGCCGTTCGATATACTTCGGCCGACTCCGTCAGTGACCCTGCGGGCCTCGTAAAGGCATACGCGAAACTGCTCCAGAAATTGGGTGGCGAAATTCTCGTCGGTGACGCATCGACATTGCAAGATGGATGGCGAGTCACCACAGATGCGGGAGTTGTCACAGCGAACCAGGCGGTCCTCGCTTTGGGACCGTGGTCGAGCGATTTGACCGCGAAGCTTGGATACACGCTGCCGCTCGAAGTCAAACGCGGATATCACATGCACTACGTGGCCAAAGCTGGTCCGGCGCTGAATCAGCCAGTCTTGGATAGCGAAGTAGGATACGTCGTCAGTCCGATGGCTCGGGGAATCAGGTTGACGACCGGCGTCGAGCTTGGCTTGAGGGACTCGCCGAAAACTCCCGTGCAACTCGAAGCGATAGAACCAATCGCCCGCGAGACATTTCCGCTTGGTGAGCGAGTGGACGCCGAGCCATGGCTCGGGCGTCGTCCGTGTACGCCGGATATGATGCCTATCATCGGCCCTGCGCCACGCCACAAAAACCTGTGGTTCGCATTCGGTCACGCTCACCACGGTCTGACCTTAGGGCCGGTAACTGGAAGGATAGTCGCAGAGATGATGACCGGTGAGCTTCCACTTGTGGACCCGAGGCCTTTCCGCGCAGACCGATTTTAGGTAGATAGATTTCTGCGAGTTTCTTGTACGTCTACGAATCTAAAGTGGGTCGCGTGTCAAAAGTTAAAACTCGGTTCGCTAGATGTCTCTTTAACATCGTCGACGTTTTAAAGACTCTTTGAGACACAAAGCCATCATAGGAAGGAAGTCTTTTTCGTGAGGGGGCCGCCGCCTCAGCGCGAGCCTCTTCCCCCTTAATTCGGTAGCTCGGTCTGCAGGATGACACATTTTGCCCGAGGCCATGCAGTTCCACAGCGGCAGCATAAAGAGGTTCTGGCTCAGTCAAAGACAAGCGGGACATGGCTAAGCGTGGAGAATAGCGCCGGCCGTATCACAAGTCGTCCCAGTTTCAGCACAAGGAATACGCAACTTATGCGCTGCCGTCGTCCTCGCGTAGGACGTCGTCGTCAAGCATCGACCGACGTTCTGGATGAAAGTCCTTCCCGGGAGGACGAGTTCTTCTGCCTCATCGGTCGTCTCCTCAACGAACAAGAGTACCGTCTGCTTCACGCATTCAAGTCAAACTTTCAGGGTGACGCAGGAGTGCAGGCATTGGAATCGAATGTCGTTCGTGAGTTGGAGGCGTTGACCGCTCATTGGGCTAGGGTGCAACTTCTGGAGCGAGTGAAAGATGGAACGAAGGTGCAGCCAATCAACCCTTTTGCTCCGCGGCAATCAAATTCAACCGCGTAATGGCGCTCGATGATTTTGCGCATCACCGGCCGATTCGAGGAACTTGATACCATTGCATTGTCACTTCGACCTGCGTAGCGTTCTCAATCGTTCTCCAAGCTATCACTGCTTAAGTGTGCTAGTCGGAGCGTGCCCCGCCCATCCTTTCACGGGCGACTTTCACGCAAGTTAAGGCTGCCTGTTCAAGCCAGCATATTCGCATGTCGACGTACTCAAATTCGTTCTTAAAACCCCTTGGTGGGGCGTCGCCGCACTCACCTTTTCAGCCTTCATCTTCAACACGACGGAGTTCGTCCCCGTTGGACTATTGTCCGACATCGGCAACAGCCTCGGGATGCGTCCGACTGATGTAGGCGTCGTGATGACCATTTACGCCTGGACGGTGTCGATAGCGTCTTTGCCATTGACGTTGTTTGTCGGAGAGGTGGAGCGTCGCGCGCTACTCATGCGAGTCTTCACGATTTTCATCCTCAGCCACGTCATTGTTGGAATCGCGCCCAATTTCGAAGTCCTCGTGCTGGGCCGAATCGGCGTTGCATTTGCGCATGCGGTCTTTTGGTCTGTCTCAATTCCGCTTGTTGTGCGCCTAGTCCCTCCAGAGGGAGAACAGCGCGCACTAGCAATGGTGTCTATCGGCACGTCGGTCGCCATGGTTGCGGGCGTGCCCATTGGCAGAGCGATTGGCGATATTCTGGGATGGCGCGCGACGTTTCAAATCATCGCAGTTGCAGGTGTACGTAAGCGCCTCGCGGCGGCCATTCTCGATGCATTGCGCACGTATGGCATGCTCGTGGCAGTGCGGTGACCAAAGGTT
>NZ_JALQDB010000046.1:0-23978 GCF_023631465.1 Caballeronia sp. GAWG1-1 | reverse complement strand
GAGGTGCAGGCGGGCGGCGAGGTGCTTTGCTGCGGCAAGTACGACCGTATTGCGCGGATTGATCAGGGCGCTGAAGTCGAGAACAAGCGCTTAGCGCATGCACTCGAGGCCGCACGACCGCTGCAAGCCAAACGAGACGATCGTCGTGCATGTGATGCACCTTCACGCACGCATCGCGGTGAACAGGTTCGGGCCAAAAAGGCGCATGAAGGACTGAAGAAGCAACGCGCACTAAGCATCGCCGACATGAACGAAGCGATTCTCGAAGTCAGTGCAAAAACGATGAGGGAACGGGGGGCGGCTACGCCGCCCCAACCCCACAACCCGAACAGAAACTTCGCTTCGAAACCCGACATCTCTACTTAGCGGAGACCCCGACATTTGAACTTAGCGGCAACATGATTAGGAATCCTCATAATATCGCCGAATCCCAATCTAACTCTGCGTTAACGGTCGGACAAAGACAGTGAGATGCAAGAAGCCGCAAGCTGCCTATTGCGGTCATTACGGCGCTCCTGAACAACTTGGTCACAATAGCCGAAAAGAAGTTTGCGTTATAAAATGTGTGTTGACGCGTTAGAGCTTTAAACTTCTTATGCAAATCCTACGCCCCAATCCCGATGAAAGCAGTGATGCCGCAAGTTACAGCAAGATCTCGCCGTTCTCCTCGCCCAGCCAATAGTGAACGCGCTCCGCGCTCACCTTGATGAGCACAATACCCGGCGTGGCAAAGCCTTCCGAAAACCACTTCGCTATGTCGGCGTTCCAGTGCTCCTTCATCGCGAGCTTCTCGCGGATCAATTCGGCGCTGCCTTCCACGGCCACAAACAGCGGTGGCTTCCCGTCCTTACCCGGCGTACCCGTGAACGCCAGCGCAACCTTCGCGTCCGCCCTGATTTCCTGCACCATGTGCGTTTCCTCGGACGTGAAGTAGTAGCTATCGCCGTCGAAGCGGACATCTCGATTGTTGCTCATCGGTCGGACGGCGATGTTGCCGTTCAGCGCGCGCGTGGAAAGCATCGCGAAGTCGATATCTGCCATTTTCTCCGCGACTTGTTCCAAATTCAATGCGGTCATAACTCATGCTCCTGCTATTGGTTTCACGGGGTTACGCGCTGGATAGCGCAACCGGCATGCCACCTGTTGCGTCTCTGCACCGCGCACTTCCTAGCAACCGTTATTTTTCATTGACGCACTTGCCTTAATTGCATGAATATGTCTCACGGAAGCGGCACGTTGATCGACGCCAGGCGCCACCTGTTGGGACCGATGCCACAGCGTAGCCTCTAGGTCTATTACGCCTAACGGCCAGCCCAGCTCAACTGACCATCCGGCCGTCGAATTTAAATGCGGGCCGCCCTTACCTGGTGGACTTCGTTCTAGATGTTTTCACTGGTTTAACGTCGCCCATCGTTTTCTCCAGGCTGAGCGTTTGAACATTTCGTATGTCTCCTGATGCCACGTCAGTGAGAGAGGTCTCCTGATGCCACGTCAGTGAGAGAGCCACTGTCTGCAATAGTTGGTGAGCGTTGCTGATTGGCTTCAGCCGACGCTGACACCGAAGCGGAAATGTTTTTGGATAGCTGAGCCTCTTCGTCAAGAAGATCGATGGCTAGTACCAATAATACTCGTCGCGGCCTTGCTGACGTCCCTCTGCTTCCCCCAAGTGGTAAGCGCGTGCACGGACCGCTTGTTCCGTTAGCAGGTCTTGCATCGTCTGAGTTCCGTTTGTGTTGCCGCAAGGATAACGGCATCATCCCATCGAGCGTGCCGCGACTCAGCCGCTTATCTCCCTTGCCTGTTTTGCCGTCCTTCGACGTGACACAAAGGCGCATGGCGAGCACCTGAAGCAGCTCTGCCGCGATCGCGGCTTCGTTGTGCTCTATCCGCTCGACGGCGAGGTTCCCTTCTCGCTCCCGGCGCAGAATGCAGCCCGCCATATTTTATATGGCGAACGTCCAGTTGAGCGGTTCGGCCGATATTGTCATGGCGAACCTCGATCATTTTCGGGGCGCGGGCGAGCCGGACAGCAGCACTGCCTCGAAGTCGGCCTTGCGGTGGCGCTAGGGAAGCCCGTTTGGGGATATCGATCCAACGAATCGACGCTGGCTCAGCGCGTTGAGGCGGCGGCTACCGAAAGCGATGGCGCTCACTGCGCGGGCGGCTCCCTCATCGAAGACTTCGGCCTGAGCGTCAATCTAATGCTCGCGTGCTCTGCACGGGTTGTCGTCGGTGGACCGACGGCTGCCTGATGCAATCGATAGAGAAGTCGCCAGGAGTGCCCCCGGTCCTTGGAAGCTGGGGGTTGGCGAAGCGTTAGCTTCGCGGTAGGGTTGGGGTTTAGCGAACTTCAGTATATCGACATCTATGTCTGACGATCTTTGGCTTATCGCACCGGAAGACGCTTATGCGCAGTGGCAACGGGAGGAAGCTACCGGCGCCGATCGCCGCGCGTTCGCCGACCAGTCGATCGTCCAGCACCGGTCAATGTTTTCGCGGTTCAACGATTTTCTGATTGCTCACCGTGCGACTGTGGCCAGCTACGGGGCAGACCACCTCGACGGCTTCTTCACCGTCCTTGTACAGGATTGCGCGCCCGGCACGACCACCCGCCTGCGCTATCTCAAGCTGATCGACCGGTTCACGCGGCACCTCGTCAACATCGAATTGCGTGCGGACAATCCGGCCGCGCTGATGCTCATCAATGAGAGCTGGCCAGATGACGAACCGACGCCGATCTATCTCTCGCTAGAAGACGATTTGCGCCTACAGGCCGTCTGCGTCGACACGCAAGGCGCTGCGTTCAGAGAACTGCGGAACATGGCAATCGTTGCGCTCTTTCTCGCCTCGGGTTTGACGGCGGCCGAGTTGAGGCAACTGAGGTCCGATGATCTTGATGTCGCCTACGATCGCCCTACTGTCTTCGTCGACAAGCACGGACCTCGCATCGCGCGACGGGTGCCCATCGATCCTTTTGCCGCAAACGTTCTGCGCGCCTACTATGAAGCGCGTCGAAGCATCCAGTGCGTGACGCAATGGTTGTTCATCGCCACCGCGGCAGGAAAACCAATGCAGCCGGACACGATGCTCAAATGCGTGCGTGTCGCTCTTAAGCGGGCCGGCTTGACTGCGGCCGACGAGAGCCCGCGCTTGCTCCGGAACACTTACGGTCGCCGGCACGTCGCAGCAGGCAGGACCAACGAACAGGTGAGCAACCTCATGGGCCTATCCAGCCACCGCACCGCCACTCGCCTTCGTCAAACTCTTGATCCTAATGAGATGCCGGAAGCACAGGCTTAGAAGCCTTTTGATCGGCTTCGGCCAGAAGCGCTCATTCTTAGTCGGTCGCACTTACGCAACTTTTCTCGGTCAGCAAGTAAGCCTGCGAATACGACATAGATTGTGCGTGCTGTGCTCCGAGCAGAGCGGCCCCGGCGTATGCGAAGGGACTCAGACGATGCTACGCAAACGACCTGCCGACGCGGAAACGCATGGGGCCGAGCGCGGACTTGACCGCTTCGGGGGATTCAGCGACGCGGTTTTCGCGATCGCACTGACCCTGCTAATTGTCGAGATCAAGGTGCCCGGATCTCCAGAGGACACGCATGGCTACAGCGACCTCGCAAGCGCCATGGCGGAGCAGTGGCGCGAATTCCATTCCGTGGCCCGAAAGAACTATCGCTACCGAATAATTCCGGGGCAGCTTGCGGCGAGGGCGCGGCAAGGATAGAAAGGAGTAGCTATTTTCTAGCTTCGAATGCTCCTCTTCTTTTACCAATTCGAAAAGGACCGCGGGAGCCGTCGATACGCCCGATGCGGACACCGCCGTGTTCCGTCTCGCGCAGCCTTCACCGTAGCGAGTTGGTACTAGTTTTCTCGGCCTCGCTCAGCTCCTCTCTGGGGTTATACCGCGGCTTGGGGTGGCAGCAAAAAGAAGGCGACGCACAGCAGTGCAATGGCTACCCCGATCCGAGACGCCGCGATCGCGACGAGTGCTGCAGCGATATGGACTAGCGTCGCGACGCCGAAGCGGCAGCCTCTCAAAAGCAGCGCGCTCGCGAGCGCCGGTTTGCTCGATCTTCCCTTTGCCGCCCGCGCCGCCAGTCCGACCGTGCTCGTCGCCAATACGCTGCCCGAACCGTCGCATCGTTTGCCGTGACTGGCGAGATTGCGACGCGGACAATCGGCCAGCTCGCGGCCCAAATCGGTCATGGCGAATCCGGACCCGGCCGCGCGATGAGCCTTGCCATTTGATAGCGGCCTCGCCGCTCGTATCGCGTGCAAGCAACTTGCATGCGATCTGTGCGCTCCGCAACCTCGCTTAACGGAACAGCCCCTGCCCTTTTCATTCGAACCGGTAGCCGTGCGAGGCAAATACCGAAAACATGTTCGACGCCTCCAAGGACGCAGGCCGCGTGTGCATCATCGACACGTCCTCGGCCAGCATCTCGAGCATTCGACTCACGTCGATCGCGCCATGAGTTATACTCCCGTGGCGCCCCACATTCCGCTCGCTTGCAGTAGACGCCACCATCACCAATCCGTCGTAGACCTTTTTGGTCAGCTCTAGCTCGATTTTCATGTTCGCCTCAGTAGTTCTGTCCAGCCACGGCTTCACCCCTGCGATCGCCCGCTCGTTCGCGGCGGCCTTCGTATTGGCATAACCGATGTCCGTGAATTTGGAAATGTGGTCGTCGTCCTCGTTTTCCCAAGGGCCGCGCTGGCACTCGGCCCATGAGTGCCAGAGGAAATTCTTTTGCTCAGAAAATGAGCGAATTGTCCATTCTCAATATTCGGCCGTCTCTACAAGTTGCTCGGTCTAGGCATCTCTACAACGTTATTCACTTTATTGTGGATAAGCAACTTCGGTGTGGGTAGTAGACCGGTAGCGGCGTTTAGCGCCGTTTATTCTCGCGCATGTTTCGTCAATCCAATCTTCCGGTTTCTGTTAGCTTCCCGATTTCGCACGTGGTCGCTGCTATAGCGGGCACTTCGGAGTCGACGCCGAAACGTTGGAGCGCGCGCTCGAACCCACGAACGTGGCCGTGCTCAGCTCCGCGAGGGACGCAGAACTGGCTTCGTTCCTTAACGACCATCCCGGAAATGTGAGCCAGCGCCGAAGCAATGAGCGAGAAGCACGGAAACGCGCAGTTGCGTTGGCTGAGGAGTTGGAAGGCGAAGTAAAGCACTAGCACCCTGCCGCCCAACGCTCAGGGCCAATGTGACTATCCTCATCGACGATCGCGGCCCGCGAGCGGCGACGAAGAGTATCATCCGCGTTTGATCGAGCAACGGCAGCTAGCAGGGATGAGCGAGTACACGCTTACTGATATTGAGAACGCCATCAACTGCTGGCGATCGCGGCAGGCGGCGACAGATGACTTCGCTGTCTGCCCCAGAGCGAGAGTACTGGCGGATGTGTACGGAACGATGATCTATCATCAACGAGCGCGCGTCGAAGCGAGAAACTTGACGGCGGAACAGAACGAGGCGATAGGTCATGCGCTCGCCCAGAAGGAACTTTTTGATCCCAACGAGAGGGGATAAACGTGTCGAACGTCGCTAGCGCCCTGATATGGGTCGACGCCGTGGCCGGCGGGGGCCGCGTCGAGATATATTCGCGAGAGGTATCGAAGGCGGATGCGCTGCGCATGTTTGCATCAGCCAGCAGCGACACGCGAGCGTTCGAAGAAGACCTCACCGAATGGGTGGCAACGGAGATAATCGGCGACGTTTTGTACGCCGGCTATTTCTGCCCTACGAGGGAACGACTAGACGAGGAAAGCAAGTGTCGTTCGCGCTTGTGCATGCTTGCGACGCCATTAGCAAACATTTCGGCATTGATGCTGGAGTCCTCGAGCGCGCATTGCGGCCCGAGAATCTGGCTGAGTTGGCTGCAGCACGGGACGCAGAGATCGCATCTCTGATCCATGATCTTCCCGAACTTATGAAGGACGCCGAAGCCGTGCGAGAAAAGCATGCGTCGGTGCGAGCGGCCCTTGCCGAAGAACTGGCGACGTCAATCACGGCTGGCAAGTTTACCTCGCACTGAACCTCCAAGACGCCAAATGATGCGCCATCACCAAGCATTCGAAAGCGGTGCAAGATCTTCACAGCCTCATGCATTCTCGACGCAAGTGCACGGATCGCCAAGAATAGGAAAGCGCTGACAATAACTGCGATGTTTCGCTCGGTCCCCATGTTTCAATGCAGGCTAGACCGGCGTAGATGACCTAGACGTGGGAAGCGCACGCCCGACCATCTTCGCCGATAAGCATGGGGCCCGAATCGCGCGTCGGGTGCTGATCGAGATGTTCGCCGTCGAGGTGCTGCGCGCATATCTTGACGCGCGCCGCTTTGCATGAAGCCAACCTTTCCGCACCGGACGAGAGCCCGCGCCGCTGCGGAACACGTTTGGTCGACGCTTTCTCATCGCGGGAAAACTAATGAAGGGGTCAGTGTCCCGATGGGTTTGTCCAGCCATCGAACGACGACGCGGTTACGTCAGACCCTCGACGGAACTCTGATCGAAGGCTTGCAACGGTGACGTTGGACTTTGCAGCGTGCCAAGCAACAAGGCAGCTTGCCAGGCGACGGTTCGAACTCGCGAATGAGCGCACCAAACAAAGCGGCGCTGAAAAAAGAAAAACCCGCTCGGTTGGGAGCGGGTTGAATCCATATCAGGAGACATGGAGGAGACGAGGTTAGTATAAACCCGTATCGCAGCTTTGCAAGGGGCCGTCGGCACGAACAACTTTGGACGCAGTCGAGAGCCCGCTCATCCGCTTATCCAATGACTTCGCCGACGACCCTGCATCGCTCGTTGCGTCCGCGGGCAAGGCAACTCGAGGGCATCATCGGCAAGCGCGGCGATGCGCCCTACCGCTCTGGCCGATCACCGGACTGGATCGAACTCAAGTGCAAGTCTCGCCAGGGATTTGTGATTGGCGGGTTTTCACGCGTCAGGGGCGCGAAATCAGGTGTACGTTCGTTGCTTCTCGGCGTGTACGAAGAGACGGATCGCTGTGCCATGCAGGCAATGTAGCGCCTCCCTTCACGCCGTCACACGCGGCTGCCTTCGCCAAGCGTGCGAATCACTTCGGCAGAAGAAATCGGCGTTCTACACTACACTGGTGCCAGAGCGCGATCGCGACTTTCACTGGTTGGCGCCCGACATCGTTGCCGAAGTCTCGTTTCTGGAGTGGACGCCCTCCGGCCAGATCCGGCTCGTCGCAAAGGACGCAGTTCGAGCACCGTGGCAGCGTTCTCAGTCCGCGCCCGTCCGGGTCTGGCCGTGTCGAGGCCCATCGCATGGGATGAACTGAAGGAAGTATCGAGCGGCGATCAGTGGACCATGCTGGAGGCCGTCAAGAGGCAACACTCTCTGGACCACGACCCGTGGGACGGCTACTGGCGCACGCGGCAAGGCATACGCTGCAATGCGCCGGGCCGTCGACATGAAGTAGTCGTGAAGGCTTAAGTCCGCGATTGCGAAACCGATTCTGTACCCGATCCCGTACCCTTGAGTGCCTCATGCTGATGAGCGTGGGTCGCGCCATACTTCAATTCGAAATGTGCGCCCTTGCCGCTTCGCGTCGGCGGAAAGTGTTCACCTTTTACACAGGTGACCTCGAACGTGTCCTTTCCATCATCGTGAACGACCGAGTAGATACCCGACACCTTCACGATCTGTCCAGGTTTATAAGCTGTATCGCCCGCCATCATGTCCTCCTGGTTGACGTGGATGATGACCGAGTAAAGCAACCGCTGTGCCCCGCGTTCGTACGGCGCGCGCACCGCGCGACGTACGTCATCGACCTTGAAGTTCGTCAGATTGCATTCCCTGTCAATGTTTCTAGCTTGTTTGAGGCTAGCCGATCACTTCAGTTTCGGGTTCATCGGGTCCATTGCGGTCATCGGGTTCACCTTTACGAGGCGGTGGTTTGAGTCCCGCAAGTACACGCTGTCGCAGGGCCTGCTCGTTCAGCAGCAAGCGAATCTTTTCAAGGGCGACCAGTTGCCCCAAATTTTCTTCAACCCACACCTTGTGCAGACAGTCGAAGTAACCGCCGATCTGCTGCATGGCTTCCCGCGCCTGCGCGATCTCGAGCAACATGCGCTCGACGTCCGCGTTGCCGCGATACTTGCGCCAGAACGTTCGGCCTTCTCTGATGCCGACAGGCTCGAAGCGAGGGAGCTTGCGAGCCATCTAGAGCGGCGACCTGGAGCACTTCAGGTCCGCTGTGCAAGCATCGCCCGCGTGCAATTCGCAAATCACGCCTTCAGTGTGAGCGATGCTCGCGACTGCAAACTGCAAAGCCAGCAAGCGCTTCGATCGCGTTCTTCGGTGTTTCTCTAGTTTGTCCACGCGTCCTCCCAGGATGTCTATCGCTACATGCTAGTCAGGACCGGGACGATCAGCGTCTTGTCGAATAAATCGCTGCGTATTAGCGGCGTCGGCTTGGAGCTGCGCAGCGCACGCCCGCCTAAGCAGCGAGCCGGTGTTCGTAATAGGGCCGGTCGCGATCGTCGAGGATCGCATAGAGCGCGGCCAAATTGGAGGCGTCTGGATTCAACCATGCCTCGACGTTGTCGGGCTTGATTGGGACGATACAGCGGTCGTGGCCAGCGGCCTGCACTTCCGGCGGCGGTTCGTCTGTGATGGCCGCGAAGGAGAGCAGGTCCGGCTCCCCCGGTGCGCTCCATTTCGACCACAGGCAAGCGACATACATCAGCTGCCCGTTGTTCGGGCGAAACTCGAGGACCACATTTTCGTCCCGTTGATGAGTCTCCAGCAGCGTCCCTTCCATCTTTGCCTTGCTGACGTTCTCGTAGAAAACATCAACCAGCATGAGTCCATGCGTGTGACCGAAGCACGGCTTCCAGAATCCTTCGAGATTGTCGCGCCGTGCATTGTAAGTGCCGGGGTACTTCACGTCGTAGTTGGCCGGTTTGCCTGCGATTCGGCACTGGTAGCGCATCGGCTTGATGACGTACTCGCCGTTCTCGATCACTAGGACCGGTGCGAACGTGCCCGGGAAAATCCGTGCGTCGCGCGGCCTAAACTCGGTTCGGTTCAGGTCCTCCAGGCGTCGCAACGAGGCTTCGATCTTGTCAGTCGCGATCCGCTTGCTTTTGGTAGCGGCTTTAGTGATTTTCGTTTGCAGCATGCGTTCAGCATCTGCAAGACGCGTGCGCTGCCTGAAAAGCTCCTGCTCGATCTTTGAGGTCTGCTCGACATTGAACCGATCGATGAATTCTTTGATCTGGCGTTCGTCGTCGCTTTGTGATTCGCGAAATGCGTCCTCCATCGCCTTCGGAATCTTGGCCTTGCTGCCTTCGGCGCGCTCCCAGAACAAGCGCGCAAATTCACGAATGTCCATCTGCGCGTCGAACATCTTGACGTATTTCCGGTAGTCCGCCTGAATTTGGGCCGAGTAGCACACTGTTGTCTCCCTGGGTATTGACCTTAAGTCCGATCGTGAAAAGGGGTCGCTAGCTCGCCGTGCCGGTGGCGTCACGGCACAGCCGCATCATCTTCTGCACCACCGTGCTTGCGTGATTCAGGCCCATGTCATCTGTGAACAGTGTCTGCACGTCCGACTGGCGCACGGCAATGCCCGCCCCCTTCAGATCGCGCCGCGCGATCTGAAGGGCCAGTTGGCCTATGCGGATGCGCGCGAGCCAGTCCATCGTGACGAGATTGCGCTTAAGCCAGATGCGGCAGCTCTCCACCACGTGATCGACGCGCCATTCACGCGTCAAAGCGTAAGACGCGGCTACGGTCGCCACCAGAAAGCAGAGCAAATCTGCACGTGCGCCAGTCAGTTCGTCGATATCAGGTTTCATCATGTTGATCCTGCTTTTCCTCCGTATTTCACCATGGTACCGATCGGCCGACTTCGGTTGTAGATGCGGACGCGCTGCGGGCTTTCAACGGCGGGCTACCGTAGTAGGCTGCAGCGCGATCCCGTGCCAATGCATGAGCCGTCGCCCCTCGGCAGTAATGGCGATCGCGCACGCTGCCGTCGACTTCCCAGCGATTGAAATCATCAAGAGGTTTCGTTCGAACCACACACCCTCTCTCCTGCGCAAAAACGTCGGCTGGCCGCTTTTTACGCGCGAAACGCTTCGTCCATGGTCACGGCGTCGAATGCGCGACGTAGCCTGGTCACGCTTCGGCGATCTCCGAGATGGAGTGTCTGGGCTAAGCTTATTGATCAGCTTTTTTCGGTTCCAGCTAAAAGGCGCAATTCACTGCTTCATTTTCTGCGCTAAGATACCACTGTACATTCATACAGTGTTTTTGAACTTCCTTTGCCATGACCGCTCTGCCCAAGCACATTGAAGCGATCCATCCTGCGATCTGGCGTGGGTCGCAACTCGCGCGGGCCTACGGCAAGACGATCGACACCGGCTACGCGGCCCTGTCGGCGGAATTACCCGGCGGGGGCTGGCCCATTGGCTCCTTAGTCGAGTTGCTCATCCAGCAGCCGGGAATCGGTGAAATGCGCTTGCTTAATCCCGCGCTGATTGCCGCGAGCCAACGACCGGTCGCGCTGCTGCAAGCCCCGCATGTGCCGAACAGCCTCGCCTTTGCCTACTTGGGTGTGCCGCTGAACAAGCTCACGATGCTGCGCGCGCCAAAGACTGCGGATGCGCTCTGGTGCGCCGAGCGCGTACTGAACGCACGAAGTTGTGGCGCCCTGCTCTTCTGGCAGCAGCACATTCGATCTGAGGCGTTGCGGCGATTGCATCTGGCGGCACAAGCAACCGAAACGCTCCTGATTCTGGTTCGACCGCTCGCCGCCGCCCAGGATTCGTCACCCGCGACGTTACGACTGGGGGTGCGGCCCGCCGACGGCGGCATCTTTGTCGACATCATCAAGCGACGAGGACCCACCCGAACCGAGTCACTCTCCATCCACCTTCAACCGTCTCCGATCCTGCTCAGCCCCCATGGCCGTATTCGTCGCCATCTTCCTACCCCGGCTCTCGCTGGAGGTATTCCGTCCGAGGTGGTCGCCTCCGACTGAACCCGGATGTGTGGTGCTGGAACGCGACAAGGTCATTGTGCTGGACCAGGCAGCACAAGACGCGGGGGTGAGAGTGGGGATGAAACGAGGAGGTGTCACGACACTCGCGGCCGATGCGCTGATGGTTGACCGCGACCCGACGCGTGAACACGATGTACAGCGTGAAGTCGCCTTTGCCTTGCTTCGCTTCTCGCCGCAGGTCGCCATGCGCGAGGAAGAAACCCTCATTGTCGATGTCACCGCCAGTCTTCGGCTTTTCGGCGGCATTCGACAGGTGTGCCGGCAGATCAACGAGACGGTCAGGACGATCGGCGTCACCGCCCGCATGAGCGTGGCGCCGACCGGCCAGGGCGCGTGGCTGCTCGCCAAGCGCGGGCGCAGACGCGTACTCAAGATGAGTTCGCTCGAACGCCACCTTGGCGTGCTGCCTTTCGTGGTGGTGCCGGAGATTCGGTCGTTCAGCGACTGGTTCAATGGTCTCGGTTGCCGAGTGCTCGACGATATTCGACGCCTGCCGCGTGCAGGGCTTAAAAAGAGGTGTGGCGTGGACTTATTGGAGTCGCTTGACCGCGCCTATGGCCTGTCGCCTGAACTCTACGAGTGGCTTGAGTTGCCACCCGCTTTCAGCGCGCGCACCGAACTGCCCGATCGGGTCGAGCATGCCGAGGCCGTTCTCTTTTCCGCGCGACGTCTGATCGTCCAACTGTGCGGCTGGCTGAGCGCACAGCAACTCGCGCTCACGCAGGCCACGATCACGCTGGAACACGAGCGCGGTCGCCAGGCCATTGAGCCCACGCAGATCGACATTGCGCTTGCCGAACCCACCTGGCACGAGGAACACCTGGTCCGCCTGCTTAGAGAGCGACTTGGACGGATCGAGCTCGAAGCGGCCGTCATCGCCGTGCGGCTGACGGCATCCCGAGTCCAGCCGGCCGAGCCGCCGAGCGATTCGCTGTTTCCCCACCCGGGCGGTTCGACGGAAGATCACAACCGGCTGCTCGAATTGCTGGTGGCGCGCTTGGGGCCTGAGAATGTCTTGCGGCCTGCGCCCACCTCAGACCACCGGCCTGAACACGCCAATCAGTGGATACCGGTCCAGCACACCGTCCAAGTGTGTCCGCCCCCGGCCGAACTTCCGCGCCCCACCTGGCTACTCAACGAGCCGGTGCGGCTCATGATCAAAAACCACCGACCGTTCTACGGCTCGCCGCTCAAACTCGTTTCCGCTGGCGAGCGCATTGAAGCGGGCTGGCACGACGGCGAACTCGTGACGCGCGACTACTACGTCGCGGAAGCCACCGACAAGAGCTGTTACTGGATCTACCGCGAGCGACCGAGCATGAAGACTGAGGAAGTCCGCTGGTTTCTTCACGGACTGTTCGGATAGCCGGTGTTGACGCCGTGAATCTGTTTTCGTCGACCCTACCCGACTACGCGGAGCTATTCGCGTTCACGAACTTTTCGTTTCTGCACGGCGCATCGCACGGCGAAGAGTTGGTGTTGCGCGCGTCGCAACTGGGATACGCAGGCCTTGCGATTACCGACGAGTGTTCGCTCGCCGGCGTGGTGCGCGCGCATGTGCAGGCAAAGGAAGACAAGCTGCCTCTCGTCATCGGCTCGTATTTTCGGCTCGTGCATGCCGACAAAAGCCCCGCGTTCGGCCTCATTCTCCTCGCGCAGAATCGCAACGGCTACGGCAACCTGTCCGAGCTGATCACGCTCGGCCGCATGCGGGCGGCAAAGGGAAATTATCTGCTCACGCCGCACGATCTCTCCAAACCTGAAAAAGAACACGCTCATTTGCGTGGCATGCCAGACTGCCTGGCTATCCTCGTGCCGGATTTTCCGGCGAAGGAAGAAGCGCTCTCGGCACAAGTCGAGTGGCTCAACAATACCTTTCCGGCCCGCGCGTGGGTCGGGTTGATCTTGCACCAGCGTGCGATGGATGACATCCATCGTGGCAGCGTCGAGTACGTCGCCGACCGACATCGCGTCCCAGTTGTCGCGTTAGGTAATGTCGTGATGCATGTGCGCTCGCGCAAGCCCTTGCAAGACACGATGACCGCAATCCGTATCGGCAAGCCCGTGGCCGAATGCGGCTACGATCTCGCACCGAACGCGGAGCAGCACCTGCGTTCACGGCTACGTCTGTCGAATCTGTATCCGGCTCACGCGCTCGCCCAAACGCTCAACATCCTTGAGCGTTGCACATTCTCGCTGGATGAGTTGCGCTACGAGTATCCGGATGAACTGGTGCCGGAAGGATTCACGCATGAGGCGTATCTGCGACAGGAAACCTACATTGGCGCGCACAAGCGCTTTCCGGCCGGCATTCCGCATGAGGTTCAGCAACAAATCGAACATGAACTGCAGCTCGTTCGCGAGATGCGCTACGAGGCGTACTTTCTCACGGTCTACGACATCGTGCGATTTGCGCGTATTCAGCACATCCTGTGTCAGGGGCGTGGCTCGGCGGCCAACAGCGCCGTATGCTATTGCCTTGGCGTGACGGAAGTCGATCCGTCTCGCGGCAACATGCTCTTCGAGCGATTCATTAGTAAGGAACGCGGCGAGCCACCGGATATCGATGTCGACTTCGAGCATCAGCGACGGGAAGAAGTCATCCAATACATCTATCGGAAGTATGGGCGAGATCGGGCGGCAATCGCGGCGGCCGTTTCAACCTACCGACCGCGTGGCGCACTGCGCGAGACCGGCAAGGCGCTGGGCGTTGACCCGCAAATCGTCGACAAGGTCGCTAAGAGCCACCAGTGGTTCGATCATTCGCAGGATCTTTTGCGTCGCTTCGAGGAATCCGGCCTTGATCCAGAAAATCCGCTGATCCGGATGTGGGCGACGCTCGCGGCACAGATCCTGAACTTTCCACGGCACCTTTCTCAGCACTCGGGAGGTTTTGTCATCAGCCGCGGCAAACTCACGCGCCTTGTGCCTGTCGAGAACGCCGCGATGGCCGATCGCAGCGCAATTCAATGGGATAAGGACTATCTCGAGGCACTCGGGCTGCTCAAGATCGATGTGCTGGCGCTTGGCATGTTGTCGGCGATCCGTCGCACGCTCGACATTGTCTCCGAGCAGCGTGGTGAGCGGTTCGAAATGCAGGACATCCCGCCCGAGGATCCGGCCACATACGAGATGATCTCGCAGGCCGACACAGTCGGCGTGTTTCAAATCGAATCTCGCGCGCAGATGAGCATGCTGCCGCGCATGCAACCGCGTACGTTCTACGATCTGGTGATCGAAGTGGCGATCGTGCGCCCTGGTCCAATTCAGGGCGGCGCCGTGCACCCATATCTGCGGCGGCGTCAGAAGCTCGAGCCGGTGACCTATCCGAGTGAAGCACTGGAGACGGCACTGGGTCGAACGTTGGGTGTGCCGATCTTCCAGGAGCAGGTCATGCAAGTCGCGATCCTGGCTGCCGGCTTCACACCGGGCGAAGCCGACCAGCTACGTCGTGCGATGGCTGCGTGGAAGCGCAAAGGCGGTCTGGAGCAATACTACGATCGCATCGTCAACGGCATGAAGGAACGAGGCTACGACCTCGCCTTCGCCGAGCGCATCTTCGAGCAGATCAAAGGGTTCGGTGAGTACGGCTTTCCGGAGAGTCACGCGGCGAGTTTTGCGTTGCTCGTGTATGCGAGCAGTTGGCTCAAATGCCATGAGCCGGCGGCCTTCCTCGCCGCTATGCTCAACTCGCAACCGATGGGCTTTTATTCGCCATCGCAACTCGTACAGGACGCACGGCGCCACGGCGTCGATATAGTGCCCATCGATGTCACGATCAGCGGCTGGGATTCGGTGCTGGAGCCACGCCCAGGTCGCCGGAAGCCTGTTGTGCGCCTGGGGCTATCGTTGCTTAAGGGCATGCGTGATGGGGCGGCGGAGCGCATCGAGAACGCGCGAGCGGTGAGCCCTTTCGGGAGCGTGAGCGACCTGGCGCGACGAGCCCAGCTGGATCGTCATGATCTTCAGGTACTGGCCGCCGCGAACGCGCTTCAGTCGTTAGCGGGCAATCGGCGCGAGGCACTGTGGCAATCGGTTGCAGCCGTACCCGATCGTGACATCCTCGCCGACGGCCGGATTGATGACGAGACGCCAGCGTTGGGTGCGCCATCTGAAGCTGAAGATATCGTGAGCGACTACAACGCCTCCGGCTTGACGCTCGGTCGCCACCCCCTTTCGCTACTTCGACCTATGCTGCTTGAGCAACGGCTGATGCCGGCTTCGACCTTGCGAGCCTATCGAAACGGGCGTCTGGCGCGTGGCTGCGGCCTCGTAACTGTCCGGCAAAGACCGGGGACGGCTAAGGGCGTAATGTTCGTCACCCTCGAGGACGAAACGGGGAACGTCAATGTGATCATCTGGCCGTCATTGCAGGAAAAGCAACGAAGGGAAGCGCTCGGAGCGTCCTTGCTCGCCGTGTACGGGACCTGGCAGTGCGAGGGAGAAGTTCGACACCTGGTTGCCCATCGACTGGTGGACTTGTCCCACTTGCTTGGGGGACTCACGTCCGTCAGCCGCAACTTCTGCTGACTGATGCAGGGCTTCCGAACAGGCCACCGCTATGATCTTGCATCCGATGAAGCTTTCTTGGGTTTGGAAGATCGCTTAGGTTTTGCGTCCGACTCATTTGCGATCTTCGACGCCTTCGTGACCACTTCTTTTGCGGGCTTGGCTGGCGGCTCTTCGTGTTTTGTGCCTTTCTTTACTTTCGCGCCAGTGGCTGATGCGGGAGTTTCCGTCGTCCGGACTGGCTCCGCGTCCGCATGTGCACGGCCACCTTGCAAGTCGTGATCGGGCTGCGCGGCCGCCCTTCCCTTCGATGTGCTCGCACCTTTCTTCGCTTGCAAGACCCGCTTCGTATCGGCCGCATCACCGAGAACGTCCGGTAAAGTGGGGGACGAAGCGACACGACTCTCGTTCTGCAACTGAGCAATCGCTTCGTCCCAATAGAGATCATCATGTCCGTGCTGCCGACCGTCTGCCTCCCAAAGATAATAGGCACGCAGGCGGATTGCGTCTTCTCGCAACGGGTTGATCGACTTGAGTTGCATCTTCACTCCGAGACAAGGCAACGATTGACCTTAACAGGTCGTCGCATCTTGCTCAACAAACCTTTTTTAAGCCGAGAAGCGAGCTCCCCACTGAATCTCCGACAGACGTTGAGAATAACCGCTCTTACTGCAATAGCTGCTCACCGTGTGGAAACCGCTGACTTACAAGTCGTGTCTCCGGCTTGGATTCGGGATGTAACAGCTATGAACATTACGGTCTATATGCTTCAGGCCAATGTCGAGGCCCTAGGAGCTCTTGTGAGCGCACTAGAGTTGAGTGATGACTAGGTCGACTAGTCGACCATGACAGTCGCTTCGCGACCGAGGTTGTGCGAAAACAAGAGAAGCACCTTGGCAAGCACACGGATGTACCCGGTCAATCGACGGACGATCGAATAAGTGCGGTCACAAAAGAACATTCGCCTCGCTTCCGATCAAGGCGACCCGCCGCTTGTTCTTATGTTCTTATCGCTTCGATCAGCGACGACGTATCCAAGATACTGATTGCTCGCTTCACGTTGTACGCCAAGATATGAAGGCTCATCTCGGTTCGCACCCGAGGAAGCGTTTTCGTCAAGAAGTGCGCCGAGCCCATCCAGAACTTGAGTGTTCCGAACAGGTGCTCGACCGTCTGTCGTCGTAGTCTTGCAGCCTGTGGACTCTTATCGAGGCGACGCTGCATGTCCTCAAGTACCTCCTCATGTTCCCATCTCGCTATCCTTCGATATGGACTCGGAGTGCATTGCGGCTTGAGCTTGCAACTTGGACATGCTGACGGCCAGTATTTGTGAATCATCAATCCCGCCTCGACCGTCTTGAAGCGCCAAATAGCTCTTTCGCCTGCCGGGCAGCGGTACTCGTCGTCAGCCCCAATGTAAACAAAATCCCGTTTGTCGAACCGACCGTCTGCCTTGCTGTTCGATGTCAGCGGTTTGGGGACGAGTGTCCTGATTCCTTGCTTCTCGCAGCGAAGAATTTCATCGCTCTTGTAGTAGCCGCGATCGGCAAGCACCGTCAACTTCTTTTTCCTGATAGCGTCCCGCGCCATTTCTGCCATTCTCGCCAACTGCGTTCGGTCATGTCCAACGTTGACGACATCATGTGCAACGATCATGTGACTCTTGAGGTCTACAGCGGTCTGTACGTTGTAGCCGACCATTCCCGTCCCGCGCCCACTGGTTGCCATTGAGCGAGCGTCCGGATCCGTTAGCGAGATTTGGCCATCGGGCGCTGCGCGCATTAGCGCCTCAATTTCGCCGAGCTTCTGCACTTGCGCTTTGAGACTTTGGATCTTCTCTTTCAAATGAGGGATCCGTTCATCCGGCAGGCTCGCCGGCTCTCGATCGGCCCGGTCCAGTTGATCCATATAGCGAGCAACGCTTTGTTCGAGTTGCTCCATGCGAGCCTGAAGTTTGCGGTCAGTGAAATTCTTGTCACGGTTGTTGACCGCCTTAAATTTGCTGCCGTCGATAGCAACGGTAGCGTCTGCGAATAGCTTTAACCGACGGCAAAGCAACACGAACTCGCGGCACACTTTGCGGATCGCAACGCCGTTGTCCTTACGAAAGTCAGCGATGGTCTTGAAGTCAGGCACCAGTCGGCCCGTCAGCCAGATCAATTCTAGATTCCTTCGTGCTTCCCGCTCGAGGCGGCGACTTGATTGAATTCGATTCAAGTACCCGTAGATGTAAAGCTTGAGCAAGGTCGATGGATGATAGGCTGGCCTGCCCACCAAAGAGGGTGCGGCTCGCTCAAACCCAAGGCCTACTAGATCGAGCTCATCAACAAAGACGTCTACCACTCGTACTGCGTTATCAGCATCGACGTAGTCGTCGAGACACTCGGGTAGCAGTGCGACTTGATCTCGCGCCGCGCTTTCAATAAATCGCTTCATGGGCCACCATCGAAAGACGTGTTGACTAACTATAGGCAATCAACACGTTTTCACACAACCTCGACCCATTCCGGCCGGTCAGGTCGCGACGACATCGAAATGCGCTTTTTGGGGTCAAGCAGCCACTCAATTGGCAACCTGATGAATCTGGCGAACGGCAGCTCGTGGTGCGTAGTACGGCGGATACTTATGACCGGTCTGGCTCGTGTACGGGTCGGCGTACCTCGCGCCGAGTAGTTGCTGTACCTTTCTCATGTTCGGTTCAGTAAAACGACCAAACCCGGCCCGTTGGATCGTACAGACGCACCGGCATGCATTAATATCCGGGGTCGACTGTCCGAATAGATACGGAGCGCGCATGCCGTTCAGCTTTCAAATTCCGACGCCCAACGGGGAAATGACGATTAGCGTCGAGCCGGGTTCGTCGGTCGTCTTTGTCGGTGCTAACGGAGGGGGCAAAACTAGGCTCTCCGTGCATATTGAAAACACATTCAATCTCGATGCCCATCGCATCTCGGCACACCGCGCCCTTACTTTGAACCCTTCAGTTCCCAAAATAAGTGAGCGCGACGCGATTCGGGGCTTGAGGACGGGACTCAACCACGAGTCAACGAGCGTTCATAACCGGGCCGGTAATCGTTGGCAAAGCAAGCAAGCTGTGAGCTTGCTCAACGATTTTGACTTTGTTGTGCAAGCGATGTTTGCAGAACAAGCGAATACATCCTTAGCAACTCACAAAAACGTGCGCGCCGGGACTAACCAGCCACCTAATTCAACTTGTTCGAGCGCCTTGCCGACATGTGGCAACGGTTATTGCCGCATCGCGTGCTTCACATAAGCGGCGACGATATACAAGTCTCGCAGCCGAATACGGATGTTCGCTACAGCGCGTCCGAGGTGAGCGACGGCGAACGTGCCATTTTCTATCTAATTTGCCAAACACTGGTGGCTGCTCCCCATTCTCTTCTCGTAATCGACGAGCCCGAGTTGCATGTACATCGATCGGTCTTATCGAAGCTTTGGGATGAACTTGAAGGGGCACGTCAAGACTGTGCGTTCGTGTTTATTACGCACGATCTCGAATTTGCCGCGGCGCGCATTGCTCAAAAATACGTGATTCGCGACTACGATCCAGCGCCGCGCTGGAACCTAGACGTCGTGCCCGATGACACGGGGTTTAGTGAGCAGACTGCGACACTTATCTTAGGCAGTCGGCGACCGATCCTTTTTGTCGAGGGAGACACAGGTAGTCTTGATGTCGCGATCTACCGAACCTGTTATCCCGACTGGACCGTATTGCCCAGAGGATCGTGCGAGGAAGTAATCCACTCGGTCGTCACCATGCGACGTAACCAGCATCTCACGCGCGTTCATTGTTCAGGCATCGTCGATGCGGACGACTACCAAGCTGATGATCTTGAGTATCTGCGCAATCTTGGCGTCGCAGCGCTGCCCGTATCGGAAATTGAAAATATTATCTTGCTACCGCTGGTTAGCCAAGCCATAGCGGAGAGCGACGGCTATACGGGCGAAGAACTGGTTGAGCGTTTAGATAGCTTGAAGGAAGCTGTCTTTCAAAGCTTGAATACAGCGGCGGCGGTCGACCGCGTCGTCACCAGATACTGCCGCCGCCGCATCGACCGCTTGTTGAAAAAAGTCGACTTGAGTGCGGCGGGCAATGTTGCGCAAATTACCGCGGAATTCATCGGCCAGACCGCGGCGCTCGACATCCAAGACATTGCCCAACGCGCGACGAATCGGATAAGCGAAGCGTTGCGCGATCGTGACCTCCCTACATTGCTCGCAAATTACGATAACAAGGCATTGATGTCGTTGGCTGCCACCCATTTAAAACGGACAAGGTTGGCTGACTTTGAAAGCTGGCTTGTCAGGGTGCTACGAAACAATAGCGTGCCCACTCTGACTGATGCGATACGGCAAAGTCTTCCCGTCGTTAAGCCTCAGTAACAGTTAGCGTCTCAGCCATTTTTTCGGCGTGCCTGGCAGAAAGATCCGTTTTTGGGCGAAGCGGACGTTCCAACGTCCGCGTTGAATTTCAGGCGAACGACTGTAGATGGCCGATATCCGACCCAACGCCGAGCTAGCGGTCCCATCTCGCGGCAAACATTCGGAGGCAACCGGACGCCAACCTCGAATCCCTTTAGTTTTGCGCGAATGGTTCAACCGTCATTGCGTGCTTTTTCCAGCGTTGGAAGTTGGCTGACAGAAAGAATCAGCGTGAAAACCGGCCCGTCGCGATCTTCCAAGCCTTTACGTCATCGTCGTCGATCCAGCTCGCGGCAAGTTCGCAAGCCGCGCGTACAGCCGCACCAACTACGTTGCCATCGTTGATCCTTACTTTGATGCTTTGATGGCCGTCTTCGGCTGCAACTTCCATGTTGCTCGGACGGGAGAACGAAATGCCCGTTTCCACGAGCATTTTTATCAGGTCGTTATGAGAGTTCAAAGGATCGAACCGTTCGAGGTTAACGGGTACCACACGGTCCGCATCCGAGAACGCGGCGAGTCCCGCACGGAGGTTGATTTCTTGGTCATTCATCATGCATTCCTATGTTGACGTCAACGCGCCGCGACGATTCAAGGTCTACTTAGAACGTAAAGGACGCCCGGATACTCATGGCACATCCTTTCGCGCATCGACACCCGCGTAGTAGCGAGCGACTTCCTCAACCACGCGCTGTCGTTCGGCTTGGACATAGATTGTCGTGGTCTGGAGCGACGCGTGGCCGACAACATCGACAGGTAACTCATCCGCCACCGACTGCGTTCCGAAGGTATGCCGGAACGCGTGTGCATTCACGCGGCCTAGTTGGACACGCTCATCAAGACTCAACGTATCCATCGTTTCGACCAGGCACTTCATCATTCGACCGATTAGCCTGTTAAGCCCGTCCGCCGTGTAGCCTGCCTCATTAGCGGGCGATGATTTGTTCGTTGGGGGATGGGGATTACTGGTTCCCGCATGTCGATGACGTCGGCGTGACGCATCCGTCCATGGAATCACAACGGGTGCCAGTAGCGGCCCGTACGGAATTGTCGCCGGTGCCCCGTTGGTTTGAGTGCCGTCGAACATCCTGCCGCGATCTTGCCAATGCGCGCGCAGGGCAGCAAACGTCGCGGCGCTGACGGGAACGGTGCGTTCGCGCTGTCCTCCGCCAACGATCGTGAGTTCCCACACGGGCCGCATAAGCGTCCCATACGCTGAAGGTCTGAGGCATTCGCGACGCGCCGAGGCGACCTCTTCGCGCCGCAAACCCGAATCGCCCATCAATAGGATTGCCGCGCGCACGGCACGCCATTGGCCAATTGCCCCGAATTCGCGCGGCTGTGCTGCGAGCGGGTCATCGCATCGCACATCGAGCTCGTCGCGCAAGCGTCGCCACAGTTCAATCGGTAACGCCCGATCGATCTTCATGCCATTCAGGCGACGCACCACCGGCGGATCATTCACTGCCGTCCATGGATTGCCGCCGAGGTAGCGCACATCCACCAGCCACGCGAAAGCACTGCGCAGCAACCGAATCGCGTAGCGCTGGGATTCGGGCGGCAGAACGGCCGACCCGTTTGCGACCGAGGCGAAGGATCGCCAGCGCGGCGAGTGGCGCGCAAAACGCTCTCCCACGAACCGCGGATCGGGGCTTTTTAGGAAGTCCTTGTAGGCTTCGCAGTCGTCCACGCGCAGATCGCTCAACGCCTTACCGCGCAGCACCACCGCCCACAGTAAAAAGCGCTCGAGTTCTTTGGTGTAGGCGCGCAACGTTTTGGGCTGATCGCGATAGCGATTCAGATAGGCGCGCACCGCATCTAAATCGTGACTCGCCTGGATATAGCAGAAGGCGGTCGAGCGGTTTTCGCCATCGGCGCCGCAGAGCGCGTGCGGCACGGCCAACCGTTCGAGCGGCGCGAGTGTGAGGCGGCTCGCGGTCTGTTTCTTCTCTCGGTCCAAAGAGCGCGCCGGCGCCACCTCAATGAGTTCAGCCGCCACCAACGGAACGCCAAGCTGCTCGGCCGAATCGACATCGGTCTCGATGGTCAGTTGCAGCGCCGCCTGCTGACGCCGCAGCCAACTGACGATCGCGCGAGCGCGACCCGGACCGATGCGCGGGATCGACCGCCACCAGCTGCCGCCGCGTCGATTGCAAAAGGCGACCAGTTCGCCCAGCGTGGTAATGCCCTCGCCTTTCAAACGTCGGGCGATGCGCGGCCGCAACCACGCCCCAATGGCGTGATCCGCATGTGGAGGCAGCGCCGCCAGTTGCGCTGCCTCCGTGACCATCCGGAAGGTCACCGCCGTGAGCTTGGCGTGCCCGTGTTGACGAACGGACGCGCGCAGATGCTCGGCCAGCGCGGTCGAACCGTGTGCAAGCGCGAGCGTCACCAGCGTATCGTGCATGGTGTTGAGATGCCGCTCCATCGCGCCAGGGGTCACAGCATGCGGATCGTCGTCGGGATCGTAGTAAGTCCGGGCGATGACAGCCGGCGCGATACGCTGGACGTACGCACGCAGCGCGGTGAAGTCCTTGGCGGTATAGCCCCGCTCAAAAGTGAGCTTTTCCGGGGCGCGCGGCTTCGAAGCATCAAGCATCGCGCTCTGCCTCATCGTCGCCCTTGCCCTCGCTCGCGCTAGGCGCGCGCGGTAAATCGCGAAACATCGGCGGCACGAGCGCCGGCAGGCCAAGTCGCGTCAAGGTCGTATGGGCTTGCCGCATGAACACGTCGGGCCACGTCCCGCAGAGTATCTCGAATGCCAGGCGCGCCTTGCACAATTGCCCCGCAAGCCATAGGTCTTCAAACTGTTCGCCCCACAGCGCCCGTTGTACAAGCGTGATGCCACCGCATTCCGCAATAAAATCCAGCACCGGCAAAAACCGTTGGTCTTCCACAATCGCGTTACCGTAGCTTTGCGCCAGTGCGGTCAGCACCGCAAGCTCGATCCCGCTTGGCCGAATGGGTAGAGGCGGTGTGGCGGCCAAATCCGAAAGCGACGCACTTGCGGCACGACGCCAGAGCGTCACGCTGTTATCGAGCTGAAGGACCGCGCGGGCGATCTCTTGGTCAGAAAAGCCGCTGTTGCCTTGTGCCACGGGGCGCTACCACCTCAGGTAAACAGGAAAAGCCCAATTCTACCCCTGAAACATTATCCCGATAATATCCGATTATCAGGCTAGATAATTCGATCGTTACAATCTATTCGGCTCACTGAAAGTCACGATAACGGTAGGATCGCGCAGAACCCACAGAACACGAGGCCGATCAACCGTGTCTCGAGCGACGCGATTTTTTAATGTACGGCATGCAATGAAAAACTCCCAAGGCGGCGCCTGGATCGCACTACTTGCTCACGGCACGACGACTTGCAATGCTTCTTCGTAATCAGCCGTATAACGCCACTAGCTGTCGAAGCAGATCGTCACATTTCTGGGCCATTTGGTACAGGGCTTGCTCGAACCCCTATCGAGTCCAACCACGAAGTCGGCCTTGCTATGTCACAACTCACATCCTCACGTACCCGGCCGGTCACGGTATTACTTATTGACGACGATCCAGACATCGTGCAAATCCGGGAACTCGTGCTTTCGTTTGAAGGGATGGTAGTCACCACTGCTCAAAACGGCAGTGATGGGTTAGCGAAAGCCCTGCAAGGAGGAGCCGACGTCATTGTCTGCGACTACATGATGCCCGGCATGGACGGACTAGCAGTATGCCGTGCGTTGCGGTCCGACGAACGAACCCATGGCCTGCCGATGATTCTTTGCTCAGCCGCAAGGGGCATTCAAGCCGAAGGCTTAGCCAACGTTGTTTTAGAAAAACCCCTTTCAGTTGAAACGTTAGTCGAGCATATCCGATCGCTTTCGCGCCGTCGGTCGAGTCATTAAGATTTCATTGAGGTTCGACGCGCTGCAGAAAACAACGCGCGCTCGAGCATATGTGTGTGTCTAATGGCCGCCATTAATC
>NZ_JALQDB010000045.1:0-168812 GCF_023631465.1 Caballeronia sp. GAWG1-1 | reverse complement strand
AACCTTTGGTCACCGCACTGCCACGAGCATGCCATACGTGCGCAATGCATCGAGAATGGCCGCCGCGAGGCGCTTACTTGCAAGCTGGCAGCTTTGTCAGTCCAGATTGCCTCGCTCGAAGATCTCGCCGAATAGATGGGACTTGAGGTATTCGTCTTTAGCCGGAGCGAAGGCGAACAGCGGTACCTTGAACGGTGAGCCCGTCACTTGGTCTGGTTGGCCGTGCTAGCAGCCAGGACAGCGTCGCCCTTCGGGCTTGCGTGGCGGGGGCCTTGGCCCGGCGCATCCTGAATGCCGCGCTGGTTGCGCGCCTCTAGCACATTCATCAATTCAGTCAGTGCATTGAAGCCGCGCGGCAATCCCGCGTAGGCATACAGCTGCACTAGGTTTTCCCTGGCATCTCTCACCGTTAGACCGGTTTTCAGACCCTGGTTTAGCGCAGCATTCAGTTTCGCCATATCGCCCCCAGCGGGGCGAAGGCTGCGATGGGACCGACGGTGCGCTGTCGGGCCGAGAGGGCTGCAGACGCTGCGGGCTTGTCGGCCACATCCCCTTGCCTCCCGGGTATGAGGGGCGGCTTGGCATAGCGTTGATGCTGTGCCGAGCACAATGACGGCCATTGGACGGGTCATGGCGCGCTTTTCATTGTGCCTGCTTACCGTCGTATTGGTCATCGGTGACTTTCTCCGACCAGTCGACGTTCCTACCGTTCACGGTGCCTGTGACGGTCAGATAGGTCACTGCGGTCATGGGCGCAGCACCATGCCAATGTTTGACGTCGGGAGGGCACCAGATCACATCGCCGGGGCGCACGATGACAACGGGCTTGCCCCACTCCTGAACGCGCCCGACTCCTGAAGTCACCACAAGCCGCTGTCCGTAGGGGTGGGTGTGCCACGCCGAGCGGGCGCCTGGCTCAAATGTGACCATAGCGCCTGCGGCACGGATTTCTGCATTGGGCGACCACAAAGGGTCGATCCGCGCTCGGCCGGTGAAGGTCTCGGCGGGACCGGCGATTGAGGCCTGACTTCCTGCAAGCACAATTTCCTGCCGGGCTGGCGCCGATGCGGTGCTATCGGCCTGAGGGGCGGCAGCAGCGGTCGTGGCGATCTGTAGCGTGACGGCTGTCAGGAAAATTTTGAAGGAGAAGATTTTCATAAAGGGACTTTCCTTGAAGAGAGGGAGGCACTATCGGCGCGGCTACTCAGTGGCTCCTCCCCATCCCGTAGCGGGCCTGCCAGGCATTGCTTCACGGTTACATGCTCCAGCCAGTCCGCGTTCTTTCCGTCGAGCGCTTCGTGGATTCCGGTGTGAGTCATGGCGTAGATCGGTGTGGCACTGTGCCAGTGTTTATGCCCGGGTGGACACCGGGTGACATCGCCCGCTCGGGTTTCGACGACGGGTACACCTTCGCAATGCAACTTGCCGTAGCCAGCGGTGACAACCATCGTCTTTCCGAGAGGGTGGAGATGCCAAGCCGATCATGCGCCCGGCTCGGAGGATCGGCCGCGCACAGGGTGCGGGCCGGAGCAGCAGGGCTATGAGTGGGTTGATACAAACAGTGCCGTTGAACCATCCGGCAGGACCCTTAATCGACGGCTGAGATTCAGCGCGCTTCCGTTCCACAAATGGTTCCTTCCAATTGGTTGACTTCTGTCGCGACGTTGCTCACGCAGCAAAAGAGCATTCCTTTTGCCAGCGTCATCACACGCTTGATCGGAAATGAGCTCGTTTTGCAACGATTTTCGAAAGACCGTTGAGAATGCTCAACACCGCCGTTGCGCCTTCCACCGAATATAGTCGTAGCAGGTCCGCGCGACTAGAAGTCAGAAACGCATGCACTTATAAATGGTACACATCAATCGAGTCGCTAGTGCGCCTTGGCTCATATTAGTCCGTTACCCAATCTCTCGACGAGCGGTGACAGTTTAGGTAACAAATTGAGCCGGTTGGTGTTGGCGTCCGTTAGGTTTGTCTGGCGATGTCCACACTATTTGCCTTCTCAGTCGCTTTCTGTAAATGGAGAGGATGTTCGTTAATTCTGCTAACGTATCGGCTTGTTCTTTAGCTGGCTGATTTGGCTGCCGATCAAAGCTACAGGTGCGCTGCCACAGGAGACGGAAAGTATTTTCGGCGTTGACACCGAAGTGAGCTTCGGCCGCTTTTCCGGCCCTCCAAACCCCAAGTTTGGAGTTGGCATCCTTGCTTAGCTGAGCCTTGCACCAGCCTTGCCGGCTTGGGCGCGGGGCTTACGTTTTACAGCATTGCGCGTGAGTTCTCGTGAAACGGTTGATGGACTTCGTCCGATACGCCGAGCGATCTCGCGGAACCCAACGCCTTGGACGGGAAGCAATGCTATCTCTTCTCGCTGAGCAAACGACAGGCATCGACCCGCAACAGCTTCCGACATGAATGGTGACCTTCAGGCACGATAGCGAAAGTAGCGTGAGCCCACCGCCTGATATGCGCTTACCGCCACCGCGCTTTCTCGATTGTAATTTCGGTTGCGACCCGTTGCCAAACCCGGTGCCCGATTTTCATGCCCGAATAATGGCGCGCCCGGTGACTACATCGCCCCTGCCCGGTCAACCGATATACCTTCTTTGCATCTTCGCGCCATGCAACATCCCTTGATTGAACGTGTTGCGACGACCGGTTGAATTCACCTTGGGTTCCCCCGTCCGAATGATGCAGCCTGCCGGGCTCGGTGCAGCGCCGAGCCTACGCGATCCTAAAGCGTAATTCGCTATGTCCCCGGCCGGTCTCGCGCCTCCCATCTTTGACCTCACACATGCTGCGTAATAGCAGCATTCTTCTATCATCGACGGCTGCGTTCTCGGCTGTATTCCTCCTTCGGACGCGGCTAACCAGCCTTCTTCAATGCGCAGCCATCTTGCTTGCGTGACTACAAAAGCCTGCGTCGTGCAATCACCGTTTGTGGACGCCGCGGCGAGTCCACGTGCGGACGAGCTCCTACTTTGCGCAGGAGGGTTAATGCATTGCGCCTTTAGCGCAGATTGCGGCAACGCGACCTAAAGCGTGCCTCGATTAAGTCGGATCGGTTTTTCGGAGGTTTTGTTTGCGCCGCAGACGAAAACATCTAAGCATTCGCTCTCTTTGTTCGCAAGCTCGAAACGTTAGATTGATGCGCTTCGAAAACCGCGGGTGTATTCCCGAAAGCACTGAACCGAGGCATATGACACAGGAAATCACTTATTTTTTTTTCGTTGCTTGTCAGACAGAATACGATCATCCTACATCCAATCAGTTCATTCTCGCGAGGAGCTTTCCTGATGCGTCGTCGTTCCTTTTTGGCCATGACCGGCGCTGCGAGCGCCGCATTGTTGCTCGCACAAGCTAGCCACGCCGCTTCGGATGCCGCTTCAAGGCCAGTCAGCGGCGGCACTCTGCGCGTTGCATTCACGTCGGATACAAAGACACTCGACCCGACGTTCTCTGTCAATTTTTCTGAGCGTCAGCCGCTCTACCTGATCTACAACACCCTTCTGTCCATTACTCCCGACGCGTCGGTTGGGCCGGAACTCGCTGAACGATGGGAAATCCTTGACGCTGGCAAGCGGCTCGTGTTGCATCTAAAAAGGGGAGTGTTGTTCCACGACGGTACACCGTTCGATGCCGCTGCCGTTAAGGTGAATCTTGATCATCGTCTTGATCCAACTGTCGGTTCGCCACTGCGTCCGCAACTCGCGTTGATCGTTGAAAGCGTTGAAGTCAACGATCCGCAAACCGTCACGCTCCACTTGAAATCGCGAAGCCCGGCGCTGCTTGGCATGCTCGCGCAACGCGAGGGCTTCATGGCGTCGCCAGCCGCAATGAAGCAGTACGGCAAGGACTTCGCGACGCATCCGGTCGGCACTGGACCGTTCGTCTTCAAGGAATGGATTCCGGGGAATTCATTGACCGTCGAAAAAAACCCGAAGTACTGGGAGCCGGGCAAGCCGTATCTTGATCGCGTCGTGTTTAGCGACACGTCGAACCCAATCGTCGCAATGCAGCGGCTGCGTACCGGCGAGGTCGATTACATTTCGGCGCTCTCGCCGATCGATATTCGCCCGATCGAGAAACAGCCTGACATCGTGCTCGAACCAGGTCCTGCGAGTCGCTGGTATGCGCTGCAATGGCAGGTCGACCGGCCGCCGTTCAATAATCCGCTAGTGCGTCAGGCCATCGCGCATGCAGTCGACCGCAAACGCATGGTCGATATCCTCATGAACGGTAAAGTGCCTATTGCTGAATCAGTCGCGCCGCCGGGCGCGTGGTGGTTCGATGCATCGGTGAAGTCGTATCCGTACGATCCGGCGAAGGCGAAGGCACTGCTCGTGCAGGCGGGCGTGACGAACTTGGCCGTGAATCTGTCAACGCCACAGATCATGCTGATGCAGCAGATTGATCAGCTTGTGCAAGAGCAGCTTAAGGCAGTCGGCATCGTCGTGAGGCTCGATCCGATCGCGCAAAGCGACTGGTATCCACGGCTTTCGCAAGGGCTTATCAACTTCAGTCCGATCCGCTGGGCGCAACGTCCCGATCCGGACGCACTGTTTCCACTGCTGTTTGGCAGCACGGGCGCGCAAAACAGTACGAAGTATCGCAATCCCGAAGTCGACAAGCTGCTCCAGCAAGCACGCGACGCCAGCGATCAATCAACACGCAAGCAGCTCTACGGCCAGGTCGAGGCGATCGTCACACACGATCTACCTTACGTGCCGCTCTTTTTTTCGATCGAATACGCAGCGATGCGCAGCAATGTGCACAACCACGTATGGCTGCCCGACGAGATTCCGCGTTTTCGCAACATGTGGAAATCGACGGGTTGATCGGCAAGACCGAGTCTGTCGCGACGGCATCACGGATCGTGTCGTGACGGCGCAGTAGGGCGGCCGACGGATCCGCAGACGCCAGGCGCACCGCGCGCCGTATGCGATTTGCGTGACGCGGAAGCATGAGCGTAGACGCGACAAATCCGCCCCATAGCGGAGGAGCGTCATCGCGTTTGCCGCATACCTAGTTCCCTTACGATCACCCAGCCGACGCGCAGGGCGTGATCGATCAAAGCGCTTTTACGGTGAGACAACATGAAAAAGATTTCTCTGGCGGCTCTGTTTCTCGCAGGAAGCTCCGGCGTGGCGGTGGCGCAAAGCAGCGTGACGCTATATGGCATCGTCGACGAAGGGTTTCTGTTCAATAACAACGCCCGCACCGGTTCGCAGGTGGGGCTAGTAAGCGGCAGTCAATCCGGAAGCCGATGGGGGCTGCGCGGCACTGAGAACCTAGGCGGTGAACTCGCGGCCATCTTCAACATTGAAGGAGGCTTCAATTCGTCGACGGGCGCGCTTGGTCAGAACGGTGACGTCTTCGGACGCCAGGCTTACGTCGGCCTAAGCGGGCAATCGTGGGGTTCGCTGACGTTCGGCCGGCATTATCCGACAGGTTACGACTTCGTCGGTAGCATGACCGCAGCAGCGCAATGGGCGCTCGGCGGCGCAGGTTATGGGGCGCATCCCGCCGATCTCGACAACCTCGACGGCACCTATCGCGTCAACAACTCGGTCAAGTACAAGTCGCCAGGCTTCGGCGGCTTCTCGTTCGGCGGCACGTATTCTTTCGGCGGAGTCGCTGGCAATTTTGCGCGCAACCAGGTTTGGTCGCTCGCGGCCGGCTACAACATCGGCCCAATTGGGTTAGCCGCGGAGTACACGAAGACCTTCAACCCGAACTACGCATTGTGGGGTAATAAAGCCAATGACAGCACGACCGGCTCGAACATGTCCGGCCCGGTGATCTCCGGACTCTCGAGGGCAGGCACGCAGGACGTGGCGGCGACAGGCATCACTTACAAGATCGGAGACGGCTCGATTGGCGTTGTGTACAGCCACGCGTCTTTCAATAACCTCGGCACGACCGCAGTCATTGGTGCGCCCGGCGGACTGCGTGGCACCGCCGTGTTCAACATCGTCGAAGCGAACGCAAAGTATTTGTTGACGCCGTCGTTATTGGTCGGCGCGGCATATCACTACACGGCAGGCGGAAGTCTTGGCGGTCGGTCGGGCGCACGTTATCAGCAAGTTGATCTTGGAGTCGACTACAGCTTGTCGAAACGCACGGATCTCTATCTTGTCGGTATCTTCCAGCAGGCCTCTGGCCATGATTCGACGGGTGCCAATGCCGTCGCGCAGATAGCTTTCGCGACCCAATCGTCGACGAATCGGCAGGTCGTCACTGTCGCGGGCATTCGACACCGGTTTTGATCATTACATATCGCTGGCTCAGTTGTCCCCAGGGCCTGCCTGAGCCTTTGGGCTTTCGCCTCTCGCGACTTCACGCCCTACACGGTCGCTGCACAAACCTTGTCAGAGGCGTCGAAAATTAACAGTGCATCTGACAAGCAGATGGTATACTAAAAGACATGAGTCACCGCGGGTCCTTCGAGGACGTCGGCGTGGACACTGCGTGCAACGACAAGGACATGTAATGCCGATTGAATTGCCATCCTTTTTGAGGGAGGCCGCAACGGATCTGTTGGGTACCGGAGCGGTCGATAGAATCGTCAGCCATATGCGGCCTGCGGAATCGATCATGGTTGGCCCGCTGCTCGGGTCGATGAAAGCGTCGCGCGTGAGCTTTGCGTATGTGCTGGCGCGCCGAATGATCACCGAACGCTGGAAGATTTCGCTTGATTTTTGTGAAGCGGAGGCAGCCGGACAAGCGCGGCTGGTGTATCGCATCAAAGCACGCGGTGTTGATTTCACGTATGTGGCGCGCGCCTACGAGTGGGATGGAAAGGAAAAAGTAGGGCGGCGCTCGGACGGCGCGAATCGCGACATGTTCGGCGCGCTGTTTGTCGGCACTCCGGATGCGGCGCGCATCGAGCGGGAGTTCGCCACATTTGATTTGAAGAACGTCGAAGCGATGCGCACCGATGCGACGGTGCTTGGCTGGACGCCTGCCAATCGCAGCGCGCGCATCTTCGATCACGTTGTGGACGCGCTTGCGGCCGGGCATCAGCCGGAGTCGGGACTGATTGGTGGTGCGTCGGCGTATTTGCTTCGTAACGGCGGGTTCCAGGGTAGCGGCCGCAACGGCTCGTTATCGTATCTAGGCATTCCAGTAGATCATCCGCTTGCCCATCCGTTCTTTGCGGATCTCTTTGGACTCTACATGGTTCGCCAGGTGTCAATCGATCTAGTCAACGCAATCGCCCGCGCGCGCAATCCGCACGCGGTCAGGCTCGCCGACGACCTCGCGCGGTACCTTGCAGTCGGCAATTCGTCGGGACAGGGCATGTGCGTCGCGTTGCAGCGCTGGCCGCATTGGGTTTCGACCTGGCTGACGGTGCGAGAGGCGGCGCTCGGCTACGCGAAATCGATGTCCGTCGATGCGCCGCACACCGAGCGGCTGCGCGATCTGCTCACGCGTATTGCCACCTATTGCGACACAGTGCAGCTGCAGTCGGAAGATTATGTAATCCCTAATAAGGTGATTGCCGCAAATCTGCGAACGATGCTTGGCTGGCTCGACGACCGTCGCTGTTTTAAAACGTGGAACGACCTCGCGCAAGCGGCGCAATCATTCGACGCGGAAACCCAGGAACAACTCAATTCCGCGCTGATCGATCTGTACCCCTCAGTCTCCGACCGATTCGCCGACTATCTTGCCGTCGGTGCAGCGCGCGATCGCGAAGTGGCCGCCGAGATGACGGTTGGCGAACTAAAGCACTTGCTACGGAAGAATTACACGTGGGCGTTGCAGTATGACTTGCTGATGTCGAAGACGCGTCAGACATTTTGGTATCACTCCGCCGACAACGGCGAGCAGCGTCGCGGTGAACGCATCATCGATCCACATGAGGAGTTTGAATCTTTTGTCGATCACATCGGCACCGTGCAGCGGCTCGCATGCGTTGCGACTACTTTCGCCGACGATGCGCTGGTCGGCGATCTGATGTTCACGCATTCTGATTTGGAAATGGCAGTGTCGCGCGTGCAGTATCTCGACGGCCTGCCGTACGCCGAAATTCGCGACAACCTGATCCATCGAGATTTCATTCCTGCGCAGCTAATCCGTTTCTTCCTTGCATCGCTCGGCATTGAATGTTCGACGCCGCTGTCGATCCGGTACGTCCGCGGCGTGTTCTTCCAGGGCGTCCCCCTGCCTAGCGAGATTGCCGCCGGCGCAACACGAGACTGGCGTTATCCGGTCGAGCCGGCTATCCAAACGGAGACATTTTAATGAAGCAGCCGGCAATGGTATCGGCCGCGATGTCGGAGATTGTACGCGTCGCGTGGTGGAGTTTAAGATCGCTAGGCTGTCCCCTAGGTGCGATCGAAGCGCGAGCGCGGATGCTCGCGTATTCGCAGGCGCTCGACGGCCGTACGCTCGGCGCGCTGCGCGAGAATGAAGCTCGGCTGATCGCCGCATTTTCTGGCGATCAGCCGAGCTTTGATGCAAGCACTGGCAAGATCGAAGCAGCGGGACGCTCGATGCTCGACATGGGGCCGCGCGTAGTTGATCTAGTCGCTGGAATGGCGAAGCGGAAAGACGGTGTGGTGCGCGTCGAGGTCCTGCATCTCCCTGATCTCATCGGTCTTGCGGGCGCAGCGACGATCGCGGCGAAGCGCGGGCTCGGGCTAGCAATCATCGACAGCAAGCATACTTGGCGTGTCTACGCGGCAACGCGCGACGGCAATGTGACAGCGATGTCGGGCTTACTGCGGGATGCGTCAATCAACGATGCGTTAATTGCGTCGTGGCGCGAGATCGTGGGCGCGCGATTCCTGCCGACGTTGCCTGAAATGAACGCCGATCAAAGCGCGCTCGATGTTATCGCCTTCCCCTTCGTCGCTGACGACGCTTTTAGCGCGCGTGCGGAAAACGCGAAGGCACGCGGTATCACATGCCAGCACGTTAGCCGCGTGCTTAAGCGCGCCTACTCGCATGGTGTGGATGTTCCCATAGCCGATCTCGCCTTCCTGTACGAACTCGAAACCCGCACGTGGGCGCCATCGTCGGAACGCTCGCGGATGCAGGCGGGCTTCCAGGCGATCAGTTCCGCCGCGTGACATGAAAGGAGATATCCAATGGATGCAGAACGCTTCTCGCTTGGCGAACAGTGCCGCCGTGCGGTACTTGGCGATGCGTACGTCGATCAGTCGTTAAAAAACGCCGATGATTTCAGTCGGCCGTTCCAGGAACTAGTCACGGAATACTGCTGGGGCACGGTGTGGGGCGACGCGACGCTCGTGCCGCGCGAGCGAAGTATTCTTAACCTCGGCATGATCGCCGCGCTCGGCAAAATGCACGAGTTCGAACTGCACGTGCGCGGTGCACTAAAGAATGGCATCGGCCGCGACGAGCTACGCGCGGCGCTAATTCAAATCGCAGTGTATTGCGGCATTCCTGTGGGCGTCGACTGCTTTCGCGTGACGCGCAAGGTGCTTGCCGAGCTCGCTACTCAATCCACAACTCCGAAGGAATGACAATGCCGTTCTCGATCCGCAAAATCGTGGTCTACAAGGAAACCACTTTTATCGAAGGCGCTAAGGCGCTGGTCACGCCTATCACCGTCGCCGGCGTCGCGGCGGTAGTCCGCAATCCTTGGTTTGGACGGGGCTTCGTCGAAGATCTGTCGCCGGAACAGCGCGACGGTTGCAGTGAACTCGGCGAAGTATTGACGGCGCGCATGCTTGAAGAGATCGGAGGCAAGCGATCCATCCAGGCATATGGCAAGTGCGCGGTCGTCGGCGGTGGTGGAGAGGTCGAGCACGCGTCGGCGGTAATCCACAATCTGCGCTTTGGCAATCACTTCCGTAACGCTGTCGAAGCTGAGAGTTTTCTGTCGTTCACGAATAAGCGTGGCGGGCTAAATACGTCGTTGCAGGTTCCAATTAAGCACATTCACGACGGGTCGGCGCGAGCATATTTCATCACGCTTGAATTTGCGATTCCCGATGCGCCGAATTCCGACGAGATTGTCGTTGTGCTGGGAGCGTCAAGCGGCGGGCGGCCGCACGCGCGTATCGGAGACCGCCATCAGGACGTAAAAGAAATCGCCCAGGAAACGAGGGCGGAAGCGGAAGCCACAGCGGCACGATAACGCAAAAAGGGCAGTGCTCGTCAAAGCTCTGCCTTGTCGAATCAACGTGATCGATCGGGAATCAGCTCTGCCGGTTTGCCTCTGCCTCTTTTAGAAGCGCGGATGCTGATTGCGCCGATCGCTCAATCAGTGCGCGAACCGCTAAGGCGGCTGCGTTGCCGTCGCGCTTGCTCAGCGCAGTAAAGATTTTGCCCATCAGTTCAACTGTGCGATGCCGGCGATCGATCGGTGCTCGTCGCGTCGTTGTGGCGCGTAAGAGACTGATGCGTGCGCCGAGTAATTGCATCACGTACATCGCGGTCTCGTTGCGTGCGCCCTTATAGATGATTGCGTAAAACCGATTTGATGCCGCTAAAAACGCATCGTCGTTTTCGACCGGAGTCGTCTTCAGCATGTTGAATGTCGCTTTAAGTTCCGCGATGTCGGCATCGGTGCTGCGCTCGGCGAAATGCAACGCCGCTTCTGAGTCAAGCGCCGCGCGCACTTCGTAGATCTCTGCGGCAATCTGGGGCGTCAACGTCGCTACCACGACGCCTTTAGTGTCAAGACTCTCGACCAGCCTTTCGGATTCGAGATTGCGCAGCGCCTCACGGATGCTGCTGCGGCTCACACCGGTCTGTTCGCATAAGTCGCGTTCGATTAGCTTCTGCCCCGGCGCAAGGCGTCCCGCGATGATCGCTTCACGCAGCACGTTAAGCGTTTTTATGCGGATGGTTTCGTTCTTGGCGACGCCCAACCCTAGTTCCTGGGCAACCATTGCGTCTTCTGTCATTGTTACACCTTGTCTAACATGTGGGCCGCTAGGCGCGGCCCGATCGATTTTATGTTGGCTGGAGAAATTCGAGCAGCAAACCGGCGATCAGATCCGGCGCTTCAAGCAGCACGCTGTGACGCAATTCCGGCAGGATGCGAAGCTGCGATTCCGTGATTTTCTCATGTAACAGCCGCGACATCCGCGGCGACGATCCCGGGTCGTTTTCGCCGGTCATTACGAGCGTCGGTACGGTAATGCGCTCAAACGCCATGCCCCGATCCGCTTCGGCGAACACGCGATAGGATGCTGCGTATGAACGGTGATCGTTTTGCACGAGTTGTTTAAGGCGCTCGGCGACGCGCTGCGGATTAGCAGCCTTGAATGCTGGCGTAAACCACCGCTCGTCGGCTGCGGCAACGACCGAAGCAATGCCCTCGCGATCTATCTGATCGGCGCGCTTCAGCACCCGGGCCCGTTCCTGATCAGTACGCTCTGCCACCGAGCTAATCAGCACAAGCCGGTCGAGCCGCACGGAATTCTCAATCGCGAATTTTTGCGCGATTAGCCCGCCGAGTGAAAAGCCGACTAGGTGCGTTTTCCGTATGCCCAGCGCATCCAGCATCGCGCCAAGATCCGCTACAAAATCATCCAGTGAGCAGCGACTCATTCTGCCCGACGCGCCGTGGCCGCGCAGGTCCGCGCGAAGCACTGTGAAGCGCGTTTCAAGCTGATTGGCTATTGCGTCCCAGCTTGCCTGATCGGCACCAATGCCGTGTAGCAGCGTAACGAACGGCCCGCTCCCACGCCTCACATACCTGAGCTCCAACCCGTCGTTCGCACGAATTTTTTCCACTTGCGTCACCTCAGTTAATCTGTTGGTATACGAGATACTAGCTGACAAAATACATTTCGGCTAGACTTGGTCAATATTGGAAAGGCATACGACTCACGGGGGAATGCTTCATGGAGTACGTAAGATTTGGCCGCTCGAGCCTTCGCATTTCGCGCATCGGACTCGGCGCAATGGGCATCGGAAGCCCCTCGTGGCGCAAGTGGGTTTTGGAAGAGAATGCGGCGCGCCCGATCCTACGCACCGCAGTCGAGGCCGGTATCAATCTGATTGATACCTGTGATTTTTATTCGTCAGGTGCAAGCGAAACGGTGCTTGGAAATGCGCTATGGGACTACGCTTCGCGTGACGAGATCGTACTCGCCACCAAGCTCGGCAATCCGATGGCCAAGCACGCGAACGCGCGTGGCTATTCGCGCAAGCACGTGGTCAGCGCCGTCGACGCATCGCTCGCGCGTTTGAAAACCGATTACATCGATCTTCTGCAAACGCATATTTGGCAGCCGGACGCGGATCTGGAAGAATTGGTCGTCGCATTCGACGACCTGATTACGAGCGGCAAAGTCCGTTATGTCGGTGCAACGACTATGCCCGCGTGGGCCTTCGTCCAATGTGTGAACCTAGCGAAACAGATGGGACGCACGCCGTTCGCGTCTATGCAATGCGAATACAACATCTGCCACCGCGAAGCCGAGCGCGAGCTGCTCCCGTTCTGTTGTGAATATGACATTGCGGTAGTGCCGTACAGTCCGCTCGCGCGCGGCTTCCTGTGCGCGGATCGGCGTGACGCTGCCAATCACACCGTCCGTCACGAGTCCGACGATTACACGCTCAAACACTACCACCGTCCAAGCGACTTTTTGGCGCAACAACGCGTCGCGCAAATTGCGGAAAAGCACGGCGTGGAACCGGCGCAGATCGCGCTTGCCTGGGCGCTGCGCCAGCCCGGCATCACAACACCAATCTTTGGTGCCACGAAAGCCAACCATGTGACAAGTGCCGTAGCGGCGCTCAATGCCCGGCTGGATGACGACGATAACCAAGTGCTGACCGATACGTACGAAACGCGTCCGCTCGGTGTAAGGACTCACTGAGCGCCACCGCGGCCACTCATCGACACGGACGCTGCACGCCGTGCCAACCCTCATCGAGGCGCTTCTATGACCCAGCAGATCGAAAATTTCGCTATGTACATCGACGGTGAATTCGTGCAGGCGGATCACGGCCGCACGTTCGACAGTGTTAATCCGTGGACTGGCCAGCCATGGGCGACAATTCCCGACTCGAGCGCCGCCGACGTGGATCGCGCCGTACAGGCCGCGCATCGCGCATTCACGAACGGACCGTGGCCGAGGATGACGCCGAATGAGCGCGCGGCGCTGTTGCAGAAGTTTGCGGACAAGCTCGTCGAAAACAAGGACCGGCTCGGTTTCGTCGAGACGCAGGACACGGGCAAGCTGCTGAGGGAAACTACCTGGCAGGCAGCGCATACGGCGCGCGCGTACACTTACTACGCAGGCCTTGCCGACAAGCTTCACGGAGAGATCCCTCCGTCTGCATCGAACATGCTGAATCTTGTATTGCACGAGCCGGTCGGCGTGGTCGCGGCTGTCATCCCGTGGAATTCGCAGCTGCAGCTATCGGCCTACAAGATCGCGCCCGCGCTCGCCACCGGCAACACGATCGTCGTGAAGGCATCCGAAGATGCGTCGGCACCGTTGCTCGCGCTGGCGAAACTCGCGCACGAGGTCGGTTTTCCGCCGGGCGTCATCAACTTTGTGTCCGGGCACGCCAATCCTTGCGCAATAACGCTCACTAGCCATCCGTTGGTGCGCCGTATCGCGTTCACCGGCGGTGTGGAAACCGCGCGCAAGCTGATCCCGAACTCTGCGCACAACATTGCCAAACTCTCGCTCGAACTGGGCGGCAAGTCGCCGGTGATCGTGTTCGACGACGCCGACCTCGACAGCTGTGTGAACGGAATCGTCGCTGGAATTTTTGGCGCAAGCGGGCAGAGTTGCGCGGCAGGTTCCCGGCTTATCGCACATGAGTCGATCCACGATGTGCTGATCACAAAGCTGGTCGACCGCGTGAAGACAATCACAATCGGCGATCCGACAAACGCGTCGACGAACATGGGGCCGCTCGCGACCGAGCGGCAGGTGAATCGCATAGAAACGCTGCTCGCGCAGTCAGTGGCACAGGGGGCCAGATTGGTCGCCGGCGGTAAGCGCGTGAGCGGCTTATTGCATAACCTGTGCTTCGAGCCAACGATCGCGCTATGCGATTCAAGCGACTACCCAATCGTGCGTCAAGAGTTGTTTGGCCCCGTACTCAGCGTGCTTAAATTCCAAACGGACGAGGAAGCCATTGGCATCGCCAACGACAGTGACTACGCATTCGCCGGCGGCATCTTCAGCCGCAATTTCGCGCGCGCGATGCGCACGGCGCGCGCTGTTCAGGCGGGACGCCTGTGGATCAACACCTATCGTGTGACCGGCGTTAACGTGCCGTTTGGCGGCTTCAAGCAGAGCGGATACGGGCGCGAAGCGGGCATTGACGCCCTCAAGGACTACACGGAGACGAAGGCGATAATGATCGAGGTCGGCGGCGAAGCGGTCGCAGATCCATTCGTAATGCGTTGAACGCGCCGCACGCTTAATGAGGGCATGCTCTTATGTTGACAGTGATAGGCAGACGGCTTGTATGGGCCGCCCCAAATCTCGTTTTCATCACCGCGTTGCTGTTTTTTAGCGTTGCGGTGTTCTTCGGCAACCCAGCAGCGCTAATGCTCGGCCAGGATGCGACGCCTGCAGCGATTGCCGATCTGAGCCATCAGATGGGCTTCGACCGACCGGCCGTCCTGCAGTATCTGAATTGGGTCGGTCATGCGCTAACCGGCGACCTCGGCCGCTCATACACGACGCATCAGACCGTCGCCGAGATGATGTTGCGCTCGCTTCCGGTGACGGTCGAACTCGCTGTGCTGGCGATCTTGCTCGCGACCATCGTCTCGGTTGGCCTTAGCAGTATGACGTGGGGCCAACGCGCGATCACGCCGTTTGTCACCGTGCTGTCGATCATCGGTATGACCGTGCCGAACTTCATGCTTGGGATGGTCGCGATTTTCGTCTTTTCGGTGAAGCTTGGCTGGTTACCGTCGGTGGGCTGGGTGTCATGGGACCGCGGGTTGTTCGTACATCTCGAGCACTTGATTTTACCGACTGCTACGCTCGCTGCTTATTACTTCGGCGCCTTCACGCTTGTCTATCGCGCTGAGTATCAGGCGGTTCGCGAGCGGCTGTTCGTGCGTGTCGCGCGGGCCAAGGGCCTTTCCGCTCACCGCGTTTCGTTCCGGCACATCCTGCCCAATTCGATCCTGCCGGTAATCACATACATCGGCATTAGTCTCGGTCAGCTGATGGGCGGCGCCGTCGTCACCGAGACGCTGTTCTCGATGCCCGGGATCGGAAAGCTGTTCGTCACGTCGATTCTTTCACGGGACTATCCGGTGATGCTAGCGGTCGGAATGTTCATCATCGTCGCGGTGATCGTGATGAACTTGCTGGCCGACGTTGTCTACATGCTGATTAATCCGCAGATCCGGCTTAACTAAGGAGTTCGAAGTGCACGACATTATGAAACGTCCCAAGGTGCAAGTCGGCGGGTTGATTCTGTTGGTGATGATCGCGGTGTCGCTGCTCGCACCGTTTCTCGCGCCACACGATCCGACCGCGAGCAGCATCATGTTTCTCGCGCCGCCCGGCGGCGACAATTTGCTCGGTACCGATGAGCTTGGCCGCGACATCCTTTCGCGACTGATTTTTGGCGGGCAATCGTCGCTGATCGTCGGGATCGGCGCGGCGGTAATGGCGGCGATCATCGGCATTCCGGTCGGCCTTGTCGCCGGTTATCTTGGCGGCCGTGTCGATCTGATGTGCACGCAAGTAATCGATATCTTTATTGCGCTGCCGGGGCTAATCCTCGCGCTCATCATTACCGCGATGATAGGTCCGACGCTTATTAACCTTGTGCTCGTGCTGGGTTTCGTCAGCTGGCCGCGCATCGCGCGTCTTGTGCGCGGACAAACGCTTGCATTGCGAGAGTCGGTGTTTGTCGAGGCGTCTAAAGCGGTTGGCGCGCGCGCTGACTGGATCATGCTCAAGCACATCTGGCCGAACACCGCGCGCATCGTTGCCGCGCAGTTTGCGTTGACGGTCGCGTACTCGATCTTCACTTCTGCGAGTCTGTCGTTTCTTGGCCTCGGAATGCCGCCGCCGACGCCTGACTGGGGCGCGATGGTGCGCGCTGGGTTCGACTATCTGGCGATGAATCCCAGCATGAGTTTTGCGCCGGGCGCCGCCGTCGCCGCCACCGTGTTCAGCTTCTACCTGATCGGAACCAGCATCAAATGACCGCCACCTTAGTAGACAACCGCCTGCTCACGGTCGACCATCTTTCGGTGTCGTTCCACAGTGGCAAGAGACGCCTGCCCGTTCCAGTCGTACGCGACGTTTCGTTCTCAATAGACAAGGGCGAGATCGTTGCGATCGTGGGTGAGTCCGGTTGCGGCAAATCGACGACCGGACTTGCGCTGCTCGGTTTGATCGATGGCAATGCGTCGGTGCGCGGCGGCATTCATCTTGCTTGCAAAGACGGACGCGCCGTCGACGTCGCCATGCTGCGAGAGCGTGAATTGCAACGCATGCGCGGCAACGATGCAGCGATGATCTTTCAGGAGCCAATGTCGTCGCTGAATCCACTTCATTGTATCGGCGCGCAGATCGAAGAAGCGCTTGGAACGCATCGCAAGATGCGGCCAAGAGAACGCGCCGCTGAAGCGCTGCGCCTCGTATCGATGCTCGGCATTCCGAGCCCCGCGGAGTGTCTGAAAAGCTACCCGCATCAGCTCTCCGGCGGCATGCGCCAGCGCGTGATGATCGCAATTGCGCTGTCGTGCCATCCCGCGTTGCTGATCGCGGATGAGCCGACGACCGCTCTCGACGTGACCGTGCAGGCGCAGATCGTGGAACGCATGAAACAGCTGCAGCAGGAAACGCAAATGGCGATTCTTTTTGTCACACACGATCTTTCGCTGGTAGCTGAAATCGCGGATCGCGCCCTAGTGATGTATGCGGGTGAGATCGTCGAAACGGGGCCAGTCGGGGAGCTGTTCAACCGTCCGTTAATGCCTTATACGCAGGCGCTGATGCGCTCACGTCCGCGTCTGGGTGACGCTCGTCACCGCATCCAACCGATCCCGGGGGGTGCGCCGAATCCGGCGTCACTTCCGGGCGGCTGCGCTTTCCATAAGCGCTGTGAGCATGCGGTCGTCGGACGTTGCGACAAACAGGTGCCGCCGCTCGAAACTACCAACGACGGCCTGCGCCAGGTGCGCTGTCTGCGCTGGCGCGAATTGGAGCAGACGCCGCAATGCGTGCCCGTCTTGCAAGGACAAGCGATATGACGCCCACTCTTGACTCGTCCGTCGACATGGCGCCTACGCAAGCTGCCGCGGCGCCGCCGCTTTTGACTGTGAGCCACCTGCGCAAGTTGTACGACATACGGCACGGCATGTTCTCGAAGCTCGTCGGCCACGTGCATGCCGTCAACGACGTCTCATTCGATATCGCGTCGGGCGAGACGCTCGGTCTAGCGGGTGAATCCGGATCGGGCAAAACGACGATCGGCCGATCCGTGCTGCGTCTGATCGAGCCTACGGGCGGCGCAATACGTTTCGATGGCCGGGACGTGATGGCGATGAACGCATCGGCGCTGCGCGAGTACCGCCGCAGCGCACAGATCATCTTCCAGGACCCGTTCGCGTCGATCAACCCGCGCATGAAGATCCGCGATGTGATCGCGGAGCCGCTGAGGGTCCAGAAGATCTACGCGACAGAAGGCGAAGTGAACCGGCGCGTGAGTGAACTGCTGGACCTTGTGTCGTTGTCCGATGACTACAAGGATCGCAGCCCGACCGCGCTGTCGGGCGGCCAGCGGCAGCGTGTAGTGATCGCGCGGGCGCTAGCAGTCAATCCTAAGTTTATCGTCGCCGACGAGCCAATCTCCGCGCTCGACGTATCGATTCAGGCGCAGATTGTAAGCCTGCTTGACGAACTGAAGCAGCGCCTGAATCTTGCGATGCTATTTATTTCGCACGATCTTACGGTGATGGAATACCTTTCCGATCGAATCGCCGTGGTCTATCTCGGGCAGATTATGGAGATCGGACCGGCGCGTTCGATCACGCAGACGCCAAAGCACCCGTACACCGAAGCGCTGATCTCCGCCGTGCCCAACGATCGGCCGGATCAGCGTAGAAAACGCGTCGTGCTGCAAGGCGATGTCGCCGATCCCGTTTCGCCGCCTAGCGGTTGCGTGTTCCGCACGCGCTGCATTTACGCATTGCCGGAATGTGCGCAGCAGCGACCAGCCATACGCGAGATTGCGCCGCTGCACTTCAAAGCATGCATTCGCGACGACGTGTTGTGACCTCACTTTCATCCCCGAACTGGAGCTGTTGATGTCGATTGATGTGCTTGCCATGCCCGCGTTGCGCGACCCGTCGCTGTTTCGCGAACAGTCGTTCATCGCCGGCGAATGGACCGCGTCGAACCTTTCCGCGCGGATCGTCGTGACTAACCCGGCCAATGGCCGAACGATCGGCACGGTGCCGCGCGCGACGGTCGATCATGTGCGTGCGTCGATTGATGCCGCGCAACGCGTGTTGCCCGCGTGGTCGAAGAAAACTGGCAAGGAACGCTCGGAAATTATGCGGCGCTGGTACGAACTGATGCTCGAACATCAGGACGATCTCGCGACGTTGATGACCTGCGAGCAGGGCAAACCGCTCGCGGAAAGCCACGGCGAAATCGTCTATGCGGCCTCGTTCATCGAGTGGTTCGCCGAAGAAGCGAAGCGAGTCTACGGCGACACGATTCCCGCTCCGGCCGGCGATCGCCGCATCGTCGTCATCAAGCAGCCGATCGGTGTATGCGCGGCGATCACGCCGTGGAATTTTCCAGCCGCAATGCTGACGCGCAAGATTGGCCCAGCGCTTGCCGCTGGTTGCACGATGGTGCTCAAGCCGGCAAGCCAGACGCCATTCTCGGCGCTCGCGCTATGTGTGCTGGCCGAACGCGCGGGCGTGCCGCGCGGTGTGCTGTCGTGTGTAACAGGCAATGCGGCGCTGATCGGCGACGAGTTGTGCCGCAACCCAGTCGTCAGGAAGCTTTCGTTCACCGGCTCGACTGAGATTGGCAAGCTGCTGCTGGAAAAATGCGCGGGCACCGTCAAGAAGACGTCAATGGAGTTGGGCGGAAACGCGCCTTTCATCGTGTTCGACGATGCAGATCTTGATGCAGCCGTGAACGGCGCGATCACGTCTAAGTTCCGCAATGCGGGACAGACCTGCGTCTGTGTGAACCGCTTCCTCGTGCAGGACGGCGTGCACGACGCGTTCGTCGGCAAGCTGGCGAAAGCGATCACACAATTAAAGGTCGGCAACGGTCTAGACGGCGACACGAAGGTCGGTCCGCTGATTGACGACAAGGCCGTGGCGAAGGCGCGGGAGCACATCGACGACGCGCTCGCGCGCGGCGGCAGGCTGATGGTGGGTGGCGAAGCAGATGCGTATGGCGCAAACTTCTTCCAGCCGACGCTACTGACCGGCGCGACGCCCGACATGAAGATTTTCCGCGAAGAGACTTTCGGACCGGTCGCACCGATTTTCCGCTTCTCGACCGAGGAAGAAGCGATCCGTTTGGCAAACGACACCGAATTTGGCCTTGCGTCGTACTTCTACGGTCGCGACATCGGGCGCATCTGGCGCGTTGCTGAGGCGCTCGAATACGGCATGGTCGGCATCAATGAAGGGCTAATCTCGACCGAAGTTGCGCCGTTCGGGGGCATCAAGGAGAGCGGACTCGGGCGCGAAGGTTCAAAGTACGGCATCGATGATTACCTTGAGCTGAAATACTTGTGCATGGGCGGTGTTGCTTGATCGCCGCACTGGAGCGAAGAGCACGCGAAGACCTGGCCGCAGCCTATCGGTTAATCGCACATTTTGGTCTCGACGACGGCATTGATACGCACATTTCGGCGCGCGTTCCTGGCACACGTGACCAGTTTCTGATCAATCCGTATGGCCTGCTGTTCCGCGAGATCACCGCGTCGTCGCTGGTGAAAATCGATACGGAAGGACGCATCGTCGAGCCGACTAATCACGTCGTAAATCCCGCTGGCTTCGTGATTCACAGTGCAATCCATCAGGCACGCCATGACGCCGAATGTGTCGCGCACACGCATACGGTGGCTGGAGTCGCGGTGGCGTCGCTAGCGTGCGGCTTACAGCCGTTCAACCAGTGGGCGTTGCAGTTTTATCGACGCATCGCGTATCACGCGTTTGAAGGCATCGCTGTCAATCTCGCCGAGCGCGAGCGGCTGGTCGCCGATCTGGGCGCACACACCGCGATGATCCTGCGCAATCATGGTCTGCTGACGTGCGGTGGATCGATCGCCGAAGCGGTCATCCTGATGCTCAACCTTGATCGCGCGTGCCGCGTGCAACTTGCGATTCAAGCGACCGGCGAGCGTGCGTGGCCGCTTAGCGACGCCGTCTGCGAACTGACCGCCGGCCAGTATAAGGAGTGGGAGCGCACGTCGCACGCTGCCAGCGACGATCCCTATCGACGCGAGTGGAATGCGCATCTGCGACGCCTAGCGCCGACTACGGCGTCGTATCTCGACTGACTTTTCTTCCGGCGGTTCATCGGCCATGAGCCGTCGCCATCATCAAGGAATCAGCGCCATGAATAACAGCGAATTCGTACAACGCAAGGAAGCCGCCACGCCGCGCGGCGTCGGCGTAATGTGTCCGTTCCATATCGATCGCGCGCAGAACGCCGAATTGTGGGACGTCGAAGGCAATCGCTATCTCGACTTCGCAGCGGGAATTGCGGTGCTCAATACGGGGCATCGTCATCCGAGGGTCATCAATGCAGTGCGCGAACAACTCGATCGCTTCACACATACCTGCTATCAGGTCGTGCCATACGCGTCGTACGTTGAACTCGCGGAAACGCTGAATGCGCGCGTGCCCGGTGACTTCGACAAGAAGACCGCGCTGTTTAGCACCGGCGCGGAAGCCGTGGAAAACGCGATAAAGGTCGCGCGCGCGGCGACCGGGCGGCCCGCTGTGATCGCGTTCGGCGGCAGTTTTCATGGCCGCACGATGATGGGCATGGCGCTGACCGGCAAGGTCGCGCCGTACAAGCTCGGCTTCGGCCCGTTCCCGTCAGAGGTTTTTCATGCGCCGTTTCCGAGCGCATTGGCCGGCGTGGGCACCGACGACGCGCTCGCGGCGGTGCACGCGCTCTTCAGAATGGACGTAGAGCCGCAGCGCGTCGCCGCGATTATCTTCGAGCCGGTGCAGGGCGAGGGCGGCTTCAATCCCGCGCCCGCCGACTTCGTGCGCGGCCTGCGCGCGATCTGCGATCAGTACGGCATTTTGCTGATCGCCGATGAAGTGCAAACCGGCTTCGCGCGCACCGGCAAGCTGCTCGCGATGGAACACCACGATGTGTGCGCCGACATCACAACGATGGCGAAAAGTCTCGCGGGCGGTTTTCCTCTGTCGGCGGTCACCGGACGCAAGGATCTGATGGACGCCGCCGCGCCAGGCGGTTTGGGCGGCACGTACGCAGGCAATCCGTTGGCGGTCGCGGCCGCGCTGGCCGTGATACGCGTAATCGACGAAGAGCGGCTTTGCGAGCGTGCGACCGTGCTCGGCGATCGCCTGAAGGCGCATCTGCACGCGCTGCGCGAAACCGTGCCGCAACTGGCCGACGTGCGCGGTCCCGGCGCGATGATCGCGGCGGAATTTAGCGATCCGCAAACGCGCAAGCCGGACGCGGCGTTCGTTAGGCGCGTGCAGACGCTCGCGCTCGAACGCGGGCTGATCCTGCTAACCTGCGGCGTGAATGCTAATGCGATCCGCTTCCTGTTTCCACTGACGATCGGGGATGCGCAGTTCGCCGAAGGGCTTGTGATTCTGGCGGACGTGATGCGAGAAGCGGCGACGCAACGCGAAGCGCTAGCGCTTCAACACTAGCCGACACGCGAGCGGGCCCCGACAGCCCGCTCTTTGCGAGAGATCGGCGTCTCGCAAATCGACGCCCGTGCAACTTCAACGGCGCGCGAAATCCGCGATGCGATCGCAGGCTTGGATCAGACGCGGCTCCTCGACTACCAGTCCGAGCCGCACGAAGCCCTTTGCCGTTTCGCCGAATAGGCTCGCGTCCAGCAGTGAGACGCCTTTCTCGAGGAACAGCTGCCACGTGAAGTCGTGCGTGCAAAGCCCCGTTGCGCGCACGTCGATCATCATGAACATGCCCGCTTCGGGCAGCAAGCAACGCAGTGTGTCAACCGCCTTCAGCCGTTCGAACGCTGCATCGCGACGTCGACGGTAGGTGTCACGCATCTGCGCTACGACGGCTTTGCGGTCTTCGAGCGCGGCAAGACCCGCTTGCTGGATGAAGCCGGGCAAACCGTACAGCATGCACAACGCGAGCCTACCCAGATGGCCTATCGCGGTTTCCGGCCCGATGATCCAGCCCAGCCGCCAGCCGGTCATCGCGTGCGACTTCGAAAAACTGCCGATAGTCAGCGTGCGCTCCGCCATGCCGTCGAGCGACGCGATGCCCACGTGGTCGCGTTCGAAGGTCAGGTCCGCGTACACCTCGTCGGAGATGACCCATAGGTTGTTTGCGCGCGCAAATTCCGCGATCCGCTCCAATGCTTACGTGGGATCACGACGCCCGTAGGATTGCACGGCGTCGCGAAGAAGATAGCGCGCGTACGCGGCGTCACGGCGGCGTCGAGCGCATCGCAATCGAGATGAAAGCCATTGGCCGCATCGACGGGAACAGGGATGAGCGTGGCGCCGGATGCGCGGACCGCGGCTTCATAGGTTAGGTACATCGGCTCGGGCACCAGCACTTCGTCGCCCGACTCGCACAGGCAAAGCGACGACGCGAACAGGGCGTTCTGCGCGCCTGCGCAGACGAAAACGTTGGCTCGGGTAATCGCGCGGCCGGTGTCCTCGAAATGCGCTGCGGCGATGGCGTCGCGCAGATTGTCGCGGCCGCTGACGCCGCTGTAGTGTGTATCACCTTCGCGCAGCGCCGCAATCGCGCGATCGACGATCGGCGCTGGGGTTGCGAAATCGGGATCGCCGACGCTTAGCACGATCACGTCCTCGCCGCGCGCGGCCGCGGCTTTCGCAGCCGTATGGATGTCCCATGCCGAAGTGCGCTCGCCCTGCAGTCGCTCGACCAAATTGGCATATCTCAAGTTAGGCGTCTCCGTCCGACGGGCGGGGACTGTCGTCGTCATAAGCGCACTGGCATCCCCGATAACCCGAAACCTTTTTGAAATTCACTTGATTGTCCGACAGAATACCATCATTCTACATTCCGTCTGTTTAAGAAGCGAACGTTTAAAGGAGGCAGTGCATGCGTCGCCGAACTTTCCTTGGGGCGGTTCCCGCAGTCGCCGGACACATGGTTCTAATGAATGCGTCGCATGCGGCGTTACCCGACAAACCGGTCTACGGCGGCCAGCTGCGCGTCGCATACGAATCGGACACGAAAACGCTCGACCCAGCGTTCTCGGTGAACTGGGCCGAGCGCCAGCCGCTGTACCTGATCTTCAACACGCTGCTGTCAATCAACAGGGACGCGTCGATCGGACCGGAACTTGCCGAACGCTGGGACATACTGGATGGCGGCAAGCGCTTGATTCTGCACTTGCGGCGGAACGTGCGCTTCCACGACGACACGCCATTCGACGCTGCCGCTGTCAAGTTCAATCTCGACCGGCTGCTCGATCCCGCGACCGGTTCGCCACTGCGCAGCGGCCTGAGCGCGGTCGTCGAAACAACCACGGTCAACGATCCTTCGACAGTCACGCTGCAACTCAAATCGCCAAGTCCGGCGCTGCTCGGCATGCTTGCGCAACGCGAAGGCTTCATGGCCTCGCCTGCGGCTGTGCGCAAGAGCGGCAAGGATTTTGCGACGCGTCCGGTCGGCACCGGGCCGTTCGTGTTTCAGCAATGGACGCCAGGCAATTCGCTATCGGTGGCGGAGAACCCGCGCTATTGGGAGCCGGGCAAGCCGTATCTTGACAGCGTCGTCTTCAGCGATATCGGGAATGTGGTGGTCGGCATCCAGCGGTTGCGCACCGGCGAGGCGGATTACGTGTCTGCGCTTTCGCCGATCGACATCCGTCAGTTGCAGAATCGCCCGGAGATCAAGCTTGATCGCGGTCCTGCAAGCCGCTGGTACGCAATGCAATGGCAGGTCGATCGTGCGCCGTTCAACAATTTCGCGCTGCGCCAAGCGATCGCGCACGCGCTCGATCGTAAGCGCATGGTCGACATCTTGATGAGCGGTAACGTGCCACTGGCCGAGTCCATTGCGCCGCCCGGCGCGTGGTGGTTCGATCCGTCGCTGCATTCGTATCCTTACGATCCGGCGAAGTCGATGGCGTTGCTCGCGCAGGCGAGTCTCACGAATCTGCAATTGACGCTCGCGACCCCCGACATCATTGAAATGCAGCAGATCAACCAGTTGGTGCAGGAGCAGTTAAGAGCTGTCGGCATTGCGGTGCGGCTTGATCCGGTTGCGCAAAGCGACTGGTATCCGCGCGTGGTTCAAGGCGCGATCAATTTCAGTCCGATGCGCTGGGCTCAGCGCCCCGATCCCGACGGGTTGATGTCGCTGCTCTTCGCAAGCAACGGCGCGCAGAACTCGACGAAGTACCGCAACCCGGAAGTCGACCGGCTCTTCGAGCAGGGCCGCAGCACTACCGATCAAGCCGCGCGCGCGGCCACCTACAAACAAATTGAAGCGATCCTTACGCATGACCTGCCGTACGTCCCACTTTTCTTCTCCGTCGAATACGCGGCGATGCGAAGCGTCGTGCAGAACCATGTGTGGATCCCCGATGAAATTCCGCGCTTTCGCGATGTCTGGAAGACCACTGCATGAACTCACCTGAAACGCAGGATCTGAACGGCGCGGAAAGCCTCGTTCGCACGTTGCTTGGCTGTTCGGTCGATACGTGCTTCGCCAATCCGGGCACGAGCGAAATGCATTTCGTCGGCGCGCTCGACCGAATTACGGGCATGCGCTGCGTGCTCGGCCTGCACGAGAACGTCGTGACTGGCATGGCCGATGGCTACTACCGCATCGCCCGCAAACCCGCGAGCACGCTACTGCACTGCGGCCCGGGATTCGCGAATGGCATCGCAAATCTGCACAACGCGCGGCGCGCGCGCTCAGGCATCGTCAACATCGTCGGCGACCAGGCCACTTATCACCGCCCGTTCGACGCGCCGCTGACCGCCGACACCGAAGGCCTCGCGCGTACCGTGTCGCACTGGCTACGCACGTCGTCGGACGCCGCCGAAGTCGGCCGCGACGCCGCCGCCGCTGTGCAGGCGGCGCGCGCGGCCGTCGGCCAGATCGCGACGCTGATCCTGCCCGCCGATCTGTCGTGGAGCGCGGGCGGCCGCATCGGCGAGCCGCTGCCGGACCTGCGCGCCCCCGCCGTCGATCCGCACGCGGTGCACAACGTCGCGCGCGTGTTGCGCTCGGGCGCGGACGTGCTGCTCCTGCTTGCAGATCAGGCCGTGCTCGCGCCTTCGCAACGGCTCGCATGGCGCATCGCGCAGGCGACCGGCGCGAGCCTGCTCGCGAGCAACACAAACGCGCACATGGCCCGCGGGCGCGGGCGCGTGCCGCTCGAACGCGTGCCGTACGACACCGCTCAAGCGATCGACGCGCTGCGCCGTTACAAGCACATCGTGCTGGTCAACGCAGCGACGCCGGTTGGCTTCTTCGCGTATCCCGGCAAGCCGTCACTGCAGATCGCGCCTGGCACGCAGATCCACGTGTTGTCGCGGCCGGATCAGGATGCGCAGGATGCGTTGCACGCGCTCGTCGACGAACTGAATGCGCCGCACGCCGGATTGCCCGAAGCGCGCGTCGCAGTGCGTCCGCAACCGGGCGAAGGCGAACCGACACCCGAGGGTCTCGCTCGCACGCTCGCGGCGCTGATGCCCGACGACGCGATCGTGTCGAACGAAAGCCTCACATTCGGCCGCGCGTTGCACGGTCCGACGCATGCAGCGCCCGCGCACGACTGGCTTAACCTCGCGGGCGGCGCGATCGGCGATGGCTTGCCGGTCGCGACCGGCGCGGCACTCGCATCACAGGGACAGCGCCGCGTGATCAGCCTGCAGGCGGACGGCTCGGCGATGTACTCGCTGCAGGCGCTTTGGACGCAGGCGCGCGAGCAACTGCCGTGCACGACGATTCTGCTGAACAACCGCAAGTACAACATTCTGATCGGCGAATATCGCAACGTCGGCGCAACGCCGGGACAGACCGCAATGAGCATGCTCGATCTGTCTAATCCCGGTCTCGACTGGGTCAAGCTCGCGAACGGCCTCGGCGTGGAAGCCGCGCGCGCGACGTCGCTCGAAGCGTGCGCCGATCTAATGCGGCAGAGCTTCGCGCAGGGCGGGCCATTCCTTATTGAATTGGTCATCTGAACATCCGCAGGGAGAGTGAGATGCTCGACAAGAAACGCTTTTACATCGACGGCCAATGGATCGCGCCAGCTGGCGCGCGAGAACTCGCCGTCATCGATCCGTCGACGGAACTGCCGTGCGCGGTCATCTCGCTCGGTTGCAAGCGCGACGCCGACAGCGCGATCGCCGCCGCTTCCGCTGCGTTCGATGGCTGGTCGCAGACGCCGCCCGCCGCACGCGCCGAGGCGGTAAAACGCATGCTTGCGATCTACGAACGCCGCGCGCCCGAGATGGCCGAGGCGATCGCAACGGAAATGGGCGCGCCGATCGACATGGCGCTGCAAAAGCAGGTGGGCGCAGGATACTGGCACATCTGTAACTTTCTGTCGGCGTTCGAGAATTTCACATTTGAGCGGCCGTTGAGCGCGAGCGCGCCGAACGACCGCATCGTGATGGACCCGATCGGCGTTGTGGGACTGATTACGCCGTGGAACTGGCCGATGAACCAAGTGACCCTGAAGGTCGTTCCAGCGTTGCTCGCTGGATGCACGATGGTGCTCAAACCATCGGAAATCGCGCCGCTTTCATCAATGCTGTTTGCAGAAATGATCGACGAGGCAAGGTTTCCGGCAGGTGTATTCAACCTCGTCAACGGCGATGGCGCGGGAGTCGGCACACGGCTCTCGACGCATCCCGATGTCGCGATGATCAGCTTTACCGGATCGACCCGCGCGGGCGTCGCGATTTCCGAAGCTGCAGCGCCAACGCTTAAAAAGGTCGTGCTCGAGCTCGGCGGTAAGGGCGCAAATGTAATCTTCGCGGACAGTGACACTGATGCGGTCAAACGCGGTGTGCTGAAGTGCTTCGGCAATACGGGGCAAAGCTGCAATGCGCCAACGCGGATGCTGGTCGAGCGAAGCATGTACGAACGCGCAATCGACAAAGCGCGTCGTTGCGCAGAAGCGGTGACGGTCGATTCCGCGCATCGCGCGGGACCACATCTCGGACCACTCGCTTCCGACGCGCAGTTCCAGCGGGTGCAGAAAATGATCGCTGAGGGTATCGACGAAGGCGCGCGCGTCGTGACCGGTGGGCTCGGCCGGCCCGCACCGCACGAACGCGGCTACTTCGTCCGCCCGACGATCTTCGCCGACGTCACGCCAGACATGTCCATTACGCGCGAGGAAATTTTTGGCCCGGTACTGTGTATGGCGCCGTTTGACACCGAAGAACATGCGATTGCAATCGCTAACAACACGCCGTACGGTCTCGCCAACTATGTGCAGTCTGGGGATTGGCGACGCGCCGCACGTGTGGCAAAGCGGCTGCGCTCCGGAATGGTCGAGATCAACGGCTCGGCGGCCGCAGCGGGCTCGCCGTTCGGCGGCGTGAAGGCGTCGGGACGGGCGCGTGAAGGCGGTGTATGGGGCATCGAAGAGTTTCTCGACATGAAAGCCGTTGCAGGCTGGCGAGTGTGATCGGATGCCAAACATTGCCGATCTCGATTCGCTAGACGTAAGCGGCGTGCAGGGGGCGTTCGCAAAAGGACAACTGACGGCGGAGGCGCTGACGCGACGTTGTCTCGCGCGCATCTATGCGCTGAATCCTTCCATCAACGCGCTCATATGGCTTGATCCTTGTGCGCTCGATAACGCGCGAGAGATTGATCGACGGCGGGTGGCGGGGGAGGCACCAGGGCCACTGGCGGGCGTGCCGGTCGTCATCAAGGACACGATTGATGTCGCTGGTGCGCCGACCACAGCCGGATGGTCACTGCTATGTGGCAAGGCGGGCGGCATCAACCTCATTCCATTGAGGGACGCGCCGGTGGTCGCCCGGTTGCGCGCGGCGGGGGCTGTCTTGATCGGCAAAACCAACGTGCCGGTGCTGAGTCACTCGGGCACAAACGCGAACGATAGCTGGGCGGGACCGACACGCAACGCGGTTATGCCGGATCGCGCGCCGGGAGGCAGCAGCGCTGGAAGTGCGTCAGCGGTGGCGGCATCAATGGCGGTGCTTGCGCTCGGCGAGGAAACCGGCGGCTCCATTCAGAATCCGGCGTCGGCGCAGGATCTCGTCGGCATCAAACCGACGCTTGGTCTGGTGGCAAATTCAGGAGTGTTCCCTATGTCAAGTAACCGCGACGTCGTTGGCCCAATCGCGCGGACGGTGCGCGACGCGGCGTGCTGTCTCGACGCGATCGCAGGCTATGCATCCGACGATGTGAAAACGCTGGCGAGCGTCGGATACATTCCCCTCGGCGGTTACGCGGCCGGTTTGCACGCCGATGCATTGATGGGCAAACGAATTGGTCTCTACGGTCCCGGCTGGCGCGCGCAACCGCTTTCCGAAGAAGCTAATGAGCTTTACTCGCGAGCGCAGCATGAGTTGCGCATCGCAGGTGCAGTTTTGGTCGACGATCCGTTTGCGGGATCAGGATTTGCCGACCTTCGTCAGCCGACGCCCCCGTCGCTGAATTTCGACGCACGTGGGCTGGAGTCGATCCCCTACGACATCGAAAGTTATTTACGCCACCTCGGGCCAAACGCAGCTCTAAGAACTTTCGCTGACTTTTCTCGTGCAACCGCGTCACAGGACCCATTTGGCGCAGCAGGATTACTCGCGGCGCTGCATAACTTGCCTCAATTCGCCGGTGCTCTTGCGTGCCCTTCAGCACCACCGGACTTGTCAGACTTCATTGCGCTAAAGGCGAAGTACCTGCGTCTTTTCGACAATGTGATATCCGCGCATCGTCTTGACGCATTGGTCTTTCCGCAGATGCGCTATGAGTTGCCCTTGCTGCATGCCGACGACACAATTAAGGGAACTACAGTCGGCGAGATCAACATCGCCGGGTTACCGGCCGTTACAGTGCCAGCAGGGTATTAGGTTTCGGGCGCACCCTTCGCGTTGATAGTCGTCGGACCAATGTGGAGTGAGGCGTCGCTGCTAAACATTGCATATGCGTATGAACAGGCGACGGCATATCGGAAACGGCAGAGGCTTATTTGCCGGGTGTAGTCCAAGGGCTTTGCGCAGCCCGTCGATGCTGCCATGACTGCGCAAGCACTTTGCAACGCCCTGCGTTAGCAAGCAGCGCTGAAAGAAGAGGTCATTGAGCTGACGTCCCCGGTTTTCTTTCGCCGCTCTTCGATGTCAACCTCAAGATTGACTTACAAGCGCAGTCCCGCACGGACGCCGACAAGATCTTATAAGACATCTGCGACGGTGCACCAAAAGCCATGAGGCTAGGTAGAGGGGGAGCCAAATTTGACTTTCGAGTGTCTTTTTCGACGACAGATGTCCACAACGTGTACGACGCGACGACCGATCGAGACGCACGGAAGGCCGTTAGACAGGGTGTAGGTTGCCAGCCAAGATTGGCATCGAAAATGCTTTGGATTGTGGGCTGCCGTTTTGCAGATCGCAACTCAAAGGAGACCGACCAATGTCCCATGCTTCGCCCCCGTCAGCATCTGTAAGTGAATCCGCAATTAGCGCGGGCCACCGTAAAGCGCTGGAGTGGCTTGAATCCTCCGCTACGAAGAGGATGTTGATCGGCGGGAAATGGATCGATGCAGTCTCGGGCAAGACCTTCGAGACAATCAACCCGTCCACCGAAAAAACCCTAACTCGCGTTGCGGAAGCGGAAGCAGCTGACATCGACGCTGCGGTAGTTGCCGCGCGCAGCGCCTTCGAAGCACCGTCATGGTCGGGTATCTCTCCACATGTCCGTACGCGCTATCTGCTCAAGATCGCAGAGGCGGTCGATCGGCATGTGGACGAACTCGCTGTACTCGAGACGCTTGACAACGGCATGCCGCTCGCAAGCAGTACCGCGCGTGCGACCCAAGTGGCCGAGATCTTTCGATACTACGCGGGATGGCCAACCAAGATGTTTGGTACCACCAACCCTACGGACAGTGAACGCTTCATCTACATGCTGCGGGAGCCGATGGGCGTATGCGGGCTGATCAACGCGTGGAATGTTCCGCTGGTGATGGCTGCAATGAAGATTGCGCCGGCTTTGGCCTGCGGAAACACGGCTGTACTTAAGCCTGCTGAACAGACTCCTCTGACCACTTTGCGCCTCGCCGAGCTTATCGAAGAAGTGGGACTTCCGAAAGGAGTGTTGAACATTGTTCCTGGCTTTGGTGCGGCGGCGGGAGCAGCGCTGGTGTCGCATCCCGGTGTCGATAAGATCGCCTTCACGGGTTCGACGCTCATCGGCAAACAGATACTTCAGGCGTCCGCCGGCAACATGAAGAAGGTCACGCTAGAACTCGGTGGGAAATCTCCCAACATTATTTTTCCGGACGCCGACCTTGAGAAGGCTCTGGCGACAGCCGTTGCTACGTTCTGCGGCAATTCGGGCCAAATCTGTTCGGCCGGCACGCGGCTCTTCGTCCACGAAAGCATGCACGACGAAGTCACGGAGCGTGTGGCGAAAATTGCCGCGACCTACAAGGTTGGCTCGCCCTTCGAACCCGACACGAAGCTTGGACCGCTGATCTCAGCCAAGCAGATGGAAAGGGTGTTGTCGTATGTGAAGGCCGGAACGGAAGAGGGTGCAAGCCTAAAACTGGGCGGCGACCGTGTCGGTAACCAAGGCTATTTCGTACAGCCGACCATTTTCAGCTCTGTCTCCAACGACATGAAAATCGCGCGCGAGGAAATCTTCGGGCCCGTGCTATCGATCATTCCGTTTAAGGACGAACACGATGCTGTCTTTAAGGGGAACGATACCGAATATGGCCTCGCCTCAGCCGTCTGGACGCGCGATATCGGTCGGGCGCACCGAGTAGCGCGCGCGCTCAAGGCGGGCCGCGTATGGATTAATACCTACGCGGAAGCAGACCCAGTAATGTCCATGGGCGGCTACAAACAGTCAGGGTTCGGGCGTGAAATGGGAGCGGAGTCTATCGAGGCCTATACGCAGACGAAGTCAGTTTATATGCGCCTGTAGCAATAAATTGTTTGCTTTACGACGCCTTGTCGGGGGCAGGGTGTACGAGCCCCATGTAGTACGCCTATACGACTCGTCTATGGCTGCAATGCTACTCCTTAGTAGGAAGCGAAGCTAGCCCACTAGTGATCAGCTGGAAGAAAAGCTGTCGTGGCTAGAATTTGCCCTCGCGACCGACGATGCGCAATCTTCCGCGCTCGATCAATCTCAAGGAATGAAGATGAAGGTTTTGGTGTCAGTAAAAAGAGTGGTCGATCCAAATATCAAGGTTAAAGTCAGATCTGACAATCTTGCCGTCGATACCGCCAATCTGAAGATGGCTATGAATCCGTTCGACGAGATTGCGGTGGAAGAGTGTGTCCGCTTAAAGGAAGCCGGCAAGGTCACGGAGATTATTGCAGTGAGCTGCGGCACCGCTCAAAGCCAGGAAGTCTTGCGGACCGCGTTGGCTATCGGTGCGGACCGTGCGATTCTGATCGAGTCGGCCGAAGAGCTTCAACCACTTGCAGTGGCGAAGCTGCTCAAGGGATTGTTCGAGAAGGAGCGGCCGCAGCTCGTGTTCCTAGGTAAGCAAGCTATCGATGACGATTGCAATCAGACGGGGCAGATGTTGGCCGCTCTTCTTGACCTTCCACAAGCGACCTTCGCCTCCGCGGTAACGGTCGCGAACGGAATGGCAAGTGTGACGCGCGAGGTAGATGGCGGCTTGGAAACGCTTGAAGTAAGCCTGCCGGCAATCATTACTACCGATCTTCGGCTTAACGAGCCCAGATATGTAACGTTGCCGAGCATCATGAAGGCCAAGAAAAAGCCTTTGGAGAAGATGCAGCCAGATGATCTTGATGTGGACGTCACGCCACGTATTAGAACGATCAAAATCGGCGAGCCTCCAACGCGCAGTGCAGGCGTCATCGTCCCTAACGTCGCGACACTCATCGAGAAGCTGAGAGGCGAAGCAAAAGTTATTTAGAACAGAGACTAACATGACCATCTTAGTGATAGCGGAGCACGACAATGTCGAGCTCAGGCGCGCAACCTTCAGCGTCGTGAAGGCGGCGGCAATGATCGCCACGTTTGCCGACCATGACGTTCACATTTTGCTTGCTGGACATCAAGTGCAAGGTGTCGCGGATGCTGCCGCGAAGATTGGCGGTGTGTCGAAGGTGCTGGTCGCCGATGCCCCGGCACTCGAGGCGTCGCTGGCCGAAAACGTAGAGGCCACCGTCTTACAGATTGCGCCGAACTATACGCACATCCTTCTGCCGGCGACGTCGTTCGGCAAAAACGTGGCGCCACGCATCGCGGCGAAGCTTGATGTCGCACAAGTCAGCGATATAACGGGCGTAGTGAGTGCGGACACATTTGAGCGGCCTATCTACGCGGGTAGCGCGGTTGCTACCGTGCAGTCGCTGGATTCGGTCAAAGTGGTCACGGTACGTCCGACAGCGTTCGAAGCAACGAGTTCGGAAGGCGGCCTCGCGCCTTTGGAGCTCATCGGTTCTATCGACGCAAAGAGTTCTCGGTTTGTGTCTCGCGAGGAGAGCAAGTCGGACCGGCCTGAACTCATCGGCGCGGACATCGTGGTGTCGGGTGGTCGAGGGCTTGGCAGCGCGGAAAACTACGAGCAATTGCTTGCGCCACTCGCCGACAGGCTGGGCGCAGCACTTGGTGCTTCCCGGGCCGCTGTCGATGCCGGCTTCGTGCCAAACGACTTTCAAGTCGGTCAGACCGGAAAAATTGTTGCACCGCAGCTCTATTTGGCCTTCGGCATTTCAGGGGCAATACAGCATCTGGCCGGGATGAAGGATTCGAAAGTCGTCGTCGCCATTAATAAGGATCCTGACGCACCGATTTTTGGCGTCGCGGACTATGGGCTCGTCGGCGATTTGTTCACAGTCATTCCCGAGATGGTCGGTCTGCTGAATCGTAATGCTTAAGTACGTCCGCGTTCGATGAGTCCGGCGCAGGCACCTCCACCGAGCTAATTCGCGGCAAAGCTGGTCTTCTACCGCTAACGCAAAAAGAGAAAACTATGGAAAACGCTCCGCCCTTGCCGGCGCCGACAGCGAATGCCGATTCGCAGGTGTACTGGAATGCTGCGCGCGAGCGCAGGCTCGTCATCCGCAAGTGTGCCGCGTGCAAGACCCTTCACTTCATGCCTCGCTATCTTTGTCCTGCGTGCTGGTCCGATGAACTCGAATGGATCGACAGTGAAGGCATGGGACAGGTCCACAGTTACACGATTGTCCGACGCGCGCCCGTCACTGCGTTCGCCGCCCGCACGCCCTATGTTGTTGCATTGATCGAGCTCGATGAAGGCCCCCGGATGATGGCAAACATCATTGGCAACGACGCGCTGTTGGTTCGCATCGGCGATCGTGTCTGCGTCACGTTCGAAGAACGCGAGGAGGGCGCCATGGTCCCGCAATTCAATCGCGTAGTCGCATGAGGATCGAATGATGAAAGGAGGAGAATCGCTCAAGAACAGGGTTGCGATTGTCGGCGTTGGTGAGTCGGAAATTGGCCGCGTCCCGCATATGTCTGGACTAGGCTTGAACGCTCAGGCCGCGAAGCGCGCGCTCAACGACGCGGGCATGAAGGTGTCCGACATCGACGGCGTTCTGACCGCGTATTCTTTTACCGAACCCTATTTCATGCTGGGCTCGGTAATTTGTGAATATCTCGGGCTCAAACCGCGTTTCAATGCTTCCGTGGTGGCGGGCGGCGCAAGCCCGGCTGTCATGCTGAAGCACGCGGCCGAAGCCATCGCCTCGGGCCAGGCGGAAACAATACTGATATGTGCGGGAGAAAATCGGGCGAGTGGTCAGACCCGCGACGCCGCGGTCGCTTCACTCGTTGCGGTCGGACATCCGTATTTTGAACAACCTTACGGCACGTCGATCCCCGGCTTTTACGCAATGATCGCCCACCGGCATATGTACGAGTACGGGACTACGCGCGAGCAAATGGCTCATGTGGCTGTGCAGTCGCGCTCGCACGCTTTGCTGCATCCTAACGCGCATATGAAGACACCGCTTTCCATGGAGCAGGTGCTGACCGCTAAGCCGATTGCTGATCCGCTCGGGATGCTGGATTGTTGTCTTATTTCCGATGCCGGCGGTGCCTTTATTGTCACATCGGCCGAACGCGCGGCCGATCTCGGATGCAAATCCGTCTACCTGCAGGGGATCGGTGAATACCACACGCATGAGCATCTGATGTGCGCACCGAGTCTCACCGAGTTCGGCGCGACGGAGTCGGGGCGGATCGCCTACGAGATGGCGGGCTTGACGCCAAAGGACATTGATGTCGCAGAATTGTACGACTGCTTCACAATCGTTCCGATAATCGAGCTCGAGGAATTGGGCTTCTGCCGCCGAGGCGAGGGTGGTGCGTTTTTCGCCGACGGTCATGCCCGCATCGGCGGGACGCTGCCAGTCAACACCCATGGCGGCATGCTATCGCATGCACATGCCGGTGCGGCCGGCGGCCTCTTCGACATCGTGGAAGCAGTTCGCCAGTTGCGCGGCGGCCTCGGAGCGCGCCAAGTTGAGGGTGCCGAAGTTGCACTCGTTCACAACGAAGGCGGCATTCTCTCATCTCATTGCACAGTCATTCTCGCTAACGCGAAGGGCTGATCTGCATCCACATGTTTCGCGCGAGCGCTCCTCTTTGCGGGAGAGCCGGCGATGGCGACATTCGTTTGGATCGTCGCCGACGAATCGAATCATCTTGCATACAGGGAGTTGGACCCATGAAGATTGGCGTGCCTGCGGAAACTACCGCAGGCGAAACCCGCGTTGCCGTCACTCCGGAGACGGCAAAAAAACTCAAGGATTTAGGCCACACGGTACTGATCGAGTCCGGCGCGGGCATGGCGGCAAATGCAACGGATGACGCTTTCGCGGCGGCAGGCGCTGAGATTACCGACCGGGCCGGCGCGTTCAGTTGCGAACTGGTCCTCAAAGTCAAGTCTCCGAGCGAAACCGAATTGCCGTTGCTGAAGTCAGGCAGCGTGCTGGCCGGCATGCTTGATCCCTTCAACACGGAGAACACCGCGCGGCTCGCCGCCGCCGGCATCACCGCTTTCGCGCTCGAAGCCGCGCCGCGCACGACGCGCGCGCAAAGCCTCGACGTGCTCTCTTCACAGGCGAACATCGCGGGCTATAAGGCCGTCCTGGTCGCGGCCAATTTGTATCAGCGCTTCATGCCGATGCTGATGACGGCTGCCGGCACGGTCAAAGCCGCGCGCGTGCTAGTTCTCGGCGCGGGCGTCGCGGGTTTGCAGGCCATCGCAACCGCCAAGCGTCTGGGCGCGGTGGTCGAAGCGTCGGACGTACGCCCGGCCGTGAAGGAGCAGATCGAATCGCTCGGCGCGAAGTTTGTCGACGTGCCGTTCGAAACGGACCAGGAGCGCGACGCGGCCGAAGGCGTCGGCGGCTATGCGCGACCGATGCCGCCGAGTTGGCTCGTTCGTCAGGCCGCGCAAGTGCACGAGCGCGCGAAGGCGGCCGACATCGTGATCTCCACCGCGCTGATTCCGGGCCGTCCCGCACCGACGTTGCTGTCGGTCGAAACGGTCAAGCATATGAGGCCGGGCTCGGTGATCGTTGATCTCGCGGCGGGACGTGGTGCCGAATACAAGGGAATACGCGGAGGCAACTGCCCACTCACGGTGGTCGATGAAGCCGTGATGCGGCATGACGTGCATATCGTCGGTTATACCAATCTGGCATCAATGGTCGCCGCCGACGCCTCCGCCTTGTACGCGCGCAATCTGCTCGACTTCCTCAAGCTGATCATCACGAAAGAAGGGACGCTGAACATTGATCTCGCGGACGACATCGTCGCAGCCACACTTCAGTGCCGCGACGGACAGCTCGCGCGGGCGGCGACGGCGGCTTAACACACCAGACGCCCAATCACTTGGAACGGACCGGCGCCAGGCGCACGCGAGCTAACGCTGATCGACAGGAGAGAGACATGGAAGTGGATATCATCAACCATACGGTGATCAACTTGATCATCTTCGTGCTGGCGATCTACGTCGGTTATCACGTGGTGTGGAACGTCACGCCTGCGCTGCACACGCCGCTTATGGCCGTGACCAACGCCATTTCGGCGATCGTAATCGTCGGCGCAATGCTCGCGACCGGCCTCACAATCGGCGGCACGGCGAAGTTCTTCGGCACACTCGCGGTGTTGCTTGCGGCGGTGAACGTGTTCGGCGGCTTCCTCGTCACGAGGCGCATGCTCGAAATGTTCAAGAAGAAGGAGCCGAAGAAGCTCGCCGCATCCGGTCATGGAAAGGAGGGCGCGCGATGAGCCTCAATGTGGTCACGCTGCTGTATCTCATCGCCTCAGTGTGTTTCATCCAGGCGCTGAAGGGCTTGTCCAATCCGAAGACCGCGCGCATCGGCAATACGTTCGGCATGGCCGGCATGGCGATCGCCATTCTGACGACGCTTGCGCTGATTGTGAAGCAGGCGTCGTATCTCGGCTCAAACCTTGGCTTCGGCGTCGGCTTGCTGTTCGGGGCGCTGATCATCGGCGGCGCGGCGGGTTCGTATATCGCGGCGAAAGTCGAGATGACGAAGATGCCGGAACTCGTCGCCGCCATGCACTCGCTGATCGGTCTTGCGGCGGTGTGCATCGCGTATGCGGTGGTCGCCGAGCCTTCCGCGTTCGGCCTCGCGCCGTCGGGATACTTCATTCCCTACGGCAATCGCGTCGAGTTGTTCATCGGCACGTTCGTCGGGGCGATCACGTTCTCGGGTTCGGTCATCGCGTTCGGCAAGCTGTCGGGCAAGTACAAGTTCCGGCTGTTCCTGGGCGCGCCTGTTGTGTATTCAGGCCAGCACATGATCAACCTGCTGCTCGCGATCACGATGTTCGGGTTCGGCGTCATCTTCATGGTGACGCAGTCGTGGCTGCCGTTCATCGTGATGACGCTAATCGCGTTCGGGCTGGGCGTCTTGATCATCATCCCAATCGGCGGCGCGGACATGCCGGTGGTGGTTTCGATGCTCAACTCGTATTCGGGTTGGGCGGCGGCGGGCATCGGCTTCTCGCTGAACAACCCGATGCTGATCATCGCCGGGTCGCTGGTCGGCTCATCGGGCGCGATTCTGTCCTACATCATGTGCAAGGCGATGAACCGCTCGTTCTTCAACGTGATCCTGGGTGGCTTCGGCGGCGAGGCGGGTGCGACGAGTTCGGGCGGCGCGACGGTGCAGCGTCCCGTCAAGTCCGGTTCTGCCGATGACGCCGCCTTCATGCTCGGCAACGCCGAGAGCGTGGTGATCGTGCCGGGTTATGGCCTTGCCGTGGCGCGCGCGCAGCATGCGTTGAAGGAACTCACCGACAAGCTAGTAGAGAAAGGCATCGACGTGAAATATGCGATTCACCCTGTCGCGGGACGGATGCCGGGGCATATGAATGTGCTGCTGGCCGAAGCCGAAGTGCCGTACGAACTCGTGCAGGACATGGAGGACATCAACAGCGAGTTTGGGCAGACGGATGTAGTACTGGTACTGGGCGCGAACGACGTGGTGAATCCGGCGGCGAAGACCGATCCGAAGTCGGTGATCGCGGGGATGCCGATTCTGGAAGCTTATAAGGCGAGGACGATCATCGTGAACAAGCGGTCGATGGCGGCAGGTTATGCCGGGCTCGATAACGAGTTGTTCTATATGGACAAGACGATGATGGTTTTCGGGGATGCCAAGAAGGTTGTGGAAGACATGCTCAAAGCCGCCTGAGAAAACGTCACTTACCCGTCTTCTTGCGTCGTACGGATGTCACCATCAACAACACTGTGTCTTCGCAGAGGACATCTATCAAACGCGCAAGGCCTCAGACGTGCATCGACGTGCTTGTTGGCAATTGGCGTGATGCTTGCTTAGTTACTAGGCATAGCTTTAAAAGCCAGTCGGAGACAAACATGACCATTGAAATGAGTGCAGGCGGCCCAATCGCAACGATCCGAATTAACCGCCCACAAGCACTCAATGCCTTGAGCTTCAAGCTGTTGAAAGACCTTTCCGATGCCGTCGACGAGGTCGCCGCATCTAATGCGCGAGCGCTCGTAATCACTGGAGCCGGCGATAAGGCTTTTTGCGCGGGCGCGGACATACCTGAGCTCATGGATCGAAATCTCGTCGCCCAGCGCGATGGCGCGCTCGTCGGTCAGGCCACGTTCACGAAACTGGATCGCTTGCGTGTTCCTTCGATCGCAGTGCTGCATGGCTATGCATTCGGTGCCGGGCTCGAACTTGCGATGGCTTGTACATTCCGCATCGCCACGGCCAAAGCCAAAGTTGGGTTGCCCGAGATCAAGCTCGGGCTGATTCCCGGTTATGGCGGGACGCAACGCTTGCCTCGCCTCATCGGGCAGGCACGAGCGCTCGACATCATCATGTCCGGGCGAACGGTCGGAGCCGAAGAGGCGGAGCGGATCGGACTCGTCAACGCAATCGTCGAGGGTAGCGATCCGCAGACACTCGGAATGCAATTCGCCGAACGCTATACCGGATTCAGTCGGTGCGCCTCATCGTTCGCTCGCGATGCGGTGCAACGCGCTTTCGATGTCGACCTGAGCGAGGGACTTCGAATCGAAGCGGATCTGTCAACGCTCGCCTATCGCACGGCAGATGCGGCCGAAGGCATGCAAGCCTTCGTTGACAAACGCGCGCCTATGTTCAAGGACGCGTGAAGCGGCAAGGCCCACCCATCTCACTGACCGGAAACCGGAATCGCAATGAACGTATTGGACAGGATCGATGCGGGTATTCACCTCAACGACGATGAGCGGATGATCGTCGAGAGCGTGAAGTCGCTCGCACAAGAACAGATAGCGCCGCGAGCCGCGCAACACGACCGCGAGGGCTCTTTCCCGCAGGCAAATATCGATGCAATCAATTCGCTGGGGTTAAACGCGATGTTCGTGCCGGAGGAATTCGGCGGCGCAAAGCTCTCTTTCACCTGCTATGCGCTATGTGTTCGAGAGATTTCGAAAGCGTGCGCTTCCACCGGGATCATCTGGGCGACAAATTTTCACGCAATCAAGCCTCTGATCGAGTACGGCAGCCTCGCGCAAAAACAGCGCTTTCTGCCTGCGGTTGCGGAAGGCGCGCTTGCTTCGCTCGCCATTACCGAACCGGGCGCGGGATCAGACGCGATGGGCATGCAGACGACATTCCGCGAGGACGGCGACCATATCGTCATCAACGGGGGCAAGACCTTCATTACCAATGGCGACGTAGCCGATCTGTACCTGCTCTTCGGCAAGTGGAGCGGCATTGAGGATCCCAAGCGCGCGATCTCGGTGCTCATGCTGGAGAAGGGCACTCCGGGATTGAGTGTGCTCGGAACCGAGCACAAGATGGGAACGCGTGCGTCCGGCACGGCGACGCTTGCTTTCGACAACTGTCGCGTGCCGCGTTCGAACCTAGTCGCCGAGCCTGGAGACGGACTGCGAATTCTGCTCGGCTCGCTGAATCGCTCGCGTCCAAGCGTCGCAGCGCACGCTCTCGGCATCGCCCGCGCAGCGTTCGACGACGCCGTCGCCTACATCAACGAACGTAAGCAGTCGGGCCGCAAGGTCATCGAGTTTCAGGGGATCCAGTTCATGCTGGCCGATCTCGCGTCGGAACTCGCGATGTGCGAATCGTGGTTGTGGCGCATCGCGGCGATGGTCGACGCGGGCGAAAGCGACTTCGGCATCGAGGCGTCGATGCTCAAAATGCGCGCGTCCGATGCGGCGATGCGCATCACGACCGATGCGGTGCAGTTGCTTGGCGGATACGGATACTGCTCGGACTACCGCGTCGAACGCCTGATGCGTGACGCCAAGATCACGCAGATCTGGGAAGGGACTAATCAGGTGCACCGGCAACTGATCGGACGAAGCTTCATTCAGAAATAGGAGATCCACATGACTCAGATCAGGACCGTCGGCGTGGCCGGCAGCGGGACGATGGGCTGCGGCATTGCCATTGTCGCCGCACGCGCCGGGTTCGTGACGCGGGTGTTCGACACGCGGCAAGATGCGCTGGATCGCGCGCGCAAGCAGACGGAAAGCTTCTTCAATAAAAGTGCCGAGCGCGGCAAGATTCCCGCCGACGCGGTGCCGGAGATCATGTCGCGCTGGCACGGCACGACGCAACTCGACGACCTCGCTGATTGCGATGTGGTGATCGAGGCGGTGTTCGAAGATCTCGGCGTCAAGCATGAGTTGTTCAGCGCTCTCGACAAGGTTTGCCCGCATGAGACATTGTTCGCTTCCAACACGTCCACAATATCGATCACGGAAATCGCGGGCGGCTCGGGCCGTGCGGACCGGTTCGTCGGCATGCACTTCTGCTTGCCGGCACAGTTAATGAAGCTGATCGAGATGTCGCCTGGCCTGAACACTAGCGATAAAGCCTTCGCGCGTGCCTGGGCGTTTGCAGAGGCGCTGGGGCAAAAGCCTGTGAAGACTCAGGACACGCCGGGTTTCATCCTTAACTATTTCCTCATCCCTTTCAACAACGATGCAATTCGGCTCGTGGAACAGGGCGTTGCCGAGGCAGCGGACATCGATCGCGCGATCAAGACCGCGCTCGCCTATCCGATGGGGCCGTTGGAGCTGCTGGATCTCGTGGGCATGGACACACAGCGGCTCTTGTGCGAAGCCATGTATGGGCTCACGCATGAACCACGCGCCGCGTGTCCGCCGCTCGTGCGACGCATGATCGCCGCAGGCTGGCTCGGCAAGAAGACCGGCCGTGGTTTTCACACCTACGACAACACGAAGATGTTTGGAGCATGACGATGACTTATCGGATTATTTCGACAGGCGACAGCCGTTCATTCTCCGAGGGCCACGCATTCGTTGAGGCGGCCAGCGGCGACGCGGCAGCGCGAGTCTATATCGGCACCGATGCCGGACGTGCGTTCGTTGAAGAGCGTCGTGGCGGTTGGCGACTGGAAGATGCCCCATTCGTCGCGATCGAGCTCGGAAACGAGTGCCTGGGCGACCATACTGGCGATTGCGCGCTGGCGGACCTCGAAGGAGGCGCCGCGTCGAACGTGTTTGGATTCGCGCGTTTCAGACTCGGCGACGCCAAGCCTAGCAACCTGATTGAACTGGTCAAGCCCGCAGTGGCTGACCCTACTGCGCTCGGTGCGGCAAAGGCAGCGTTCGAGGCCGCGGGGTTCGTAGTGGCTGTATGCGGCGACTTTCCGGGTCGTATCGTCGACCGGCTCGTGCGGCCGTACTACAACGCCGCCTTGCGCCGGCTCGACGAAAAGCTGGCAAGCGCAACCGACATGGACATGACGTTGCGGCTCGGACTCGGCTATCCCGAGGGGCCGATCGCGCTCCTGGAGCGAACTGGCCTCCAGCACCACTACGAAGTCACGCAATCTCTCTACGAAGCGCTTGGCGACACAGCCTACGCGCCCGCGCGTCGTGCGCAGGTCGCGTATCGCCGAACGCGAGATTCGTCGAAATGATGTTGCCGCTGGAAGGCGTCAAAGTTGTCGATTTCAGCACGTTGTTGCCGGGTCCGCTCTGCACGCTTTTGATGGCGGAAGCAGGCGCCAACGTGATCAAGGTCGAGAAGCCTTCTGGCGGCGACGAAATGCGTAGTTATGTGCCTAAGGCTGGCCCGGACGCGGTGAACTTCGGCATGCTGAATCGCGGCAAGCGCTCGACGGTGCTCGACCTCAAGAGCCAGACAGGGCGCGAAGCGGCAATGACGCTGATCGATGAAGCGGATGTCCTGGTCGAGCAATTTCGGCCAGGCGTAATGGCGCGGCTAGGCCTTGGCTTCGACGCCGTGCGCGCACGCAATCCTCGGCTCATTTACTGCTCGATCACTGCCTTCGGACAAAGCGGGCCGAAAGCGGCGATGGCCGCGCATGATCTCAATTGTCTTGCCCAGACAGGGATGCTGGCACTGTCAGCCGGTATCGATGGTGCACCGGTTTTGCCGCCGGCCCTGATCGGGGACATCGCAGGTGGTGCCTATCCCGCGATGATGAACATTTTGTTAGCCCTCAGGCAGCGTGAGCAGACAGGTGTCGGAAGCCGGCTCGACATCTCGATGGCGGACGGTCTGTTCACGCTGATGTACTGGGCGATAGGAAAGGGCACGAACACCGGCGAATGGCCGAAACCGGCTGCAGAGTTCGTAACGGGCGGCAATGCGCGCTATCAGATTTATCGTACTTCGGATGGCGGCTATCTGGCGGCGGCTCCGTTGGAGGAGACTTTCTGGCGCAACTTCACGCGAGTGATCGGCGCGCCGGAACTCGCAACGCGCAGCGGGCTTGATACCTCAGTCAAAGAACGGGTGTCCGCGCTGATCGCGAGTGAGACAGCCAAGGCATGGGCCGATCGCTTTAAAAATGTCGATGCCTGTACGGTTCGCGTCATCGGCCTCGAAGAAGCGTTGGAGAACCGGCATTTTATTGAACGAGGGCTGCTCGACCGCAAGGTGCGCATGCCGGGTGGCGAGTTAATCGCGGCGTTACCGGTGCCACTCGCGGGCGCCTTGCGCACGGAAGCACCAATTCTCGACGCGCCCGCCCTCGGCGCCTCAAAGCCGCGCTTTGCCTACGACCCGTGATCTCGCGCGCAGGCTGCCTTAAGCGGTGCAGTAGGACCCATTCATTCAAGGAGACACGCCATGTCGTCAACCAGACGAGGGCTTTATTGGGAAGACTTCGAGGTCGGCAAGGTATTTCAGACACCGGCCCGCACGATCACATCGACGGACATCGTCAATTTTGCCTGCCTGACCGGCGACTTCAATGAAGTGCACACGAACTGGGAGTACTGCAAGACGACTTCCTTCGGTGAACCGGTCGCTCATGGGCCCTTGATCTACGGAATCATGGGCGGCTTGCAATACGCAAGCGGTATCAACGACGGAACGCTTTTGGCACTTCTGCAGATCGACCGTTGGCGCATGCTCGTGCCGGTCAAGCACGGTGACACGTTGCATGCGGAAGTGAAAGTGATCGAACGCAAGGAATCGAGCAAGCCGGATCGCGGCACCGTCAAGATGGAACGGCGATTCGTTCGCCACGACGGCACCGTGGTTCAGGAAATGGAAGCCACGATGCTTTACCGGCGGCGGCCGACGGACTCGGGGCGAACGGGCCTTTGATGACGCGAACTGCATTCCGATCAGTGTTCCAAAACTACATGGAGATTCTGCAATGACAACGAAAAAACCTCGAACCTGGCTAATCACGGGCGCGGACAAGGGCCTCGGCTATTTCACTGCCAAGGCGGCCCTGGAGCAAGGTGATCGCGTGATCGTGACAGTGTTGGCCGCGGACGGCAACCATAGTTTGTCGACGGAGTACCCGGAAACGTTGCGCGCGTTCCATCTAGACGCAAGGGATCATGGCCGATTCGACGAGGTGGTCGCAAAAGCCGACGAAGTCTTCGGTGGCATCGATGTACTCGTCAATAACGCGGGATACGGCTTGCTGGCCGTCGCGGAGGCGACACCCGCCGACAAATACCGCAACATGTTCGAGATTAACTTCTTCGGACTGGCCGAGATGACGCGTGCCGTGTTGCCGGTTATGCGGCGGCAGCGATCGGGCCACATTATCAACCTTTCTTCGAAGGCTGGATACGGCGCGTCGCCCGGCTTTGCCTTTTATAGCGCTTCGAAGTTCGCAGTCGAAGGCTACTCGGAGGCGCTCGCGATGGAGGTAAAGCATCTAGGCATCCACGTGACGATTATCGAACCCGGAGGCTTCCGTAGCGATTTCGCGGGCCCATCGCTCGTATCCGCGAAAAGCGAGGTGGCTGATTATGCGGAGACCAATCGGATGATCGAGGATTACGTCGAACAGCGTCACGGTAAACAACAAAGCGATCCGGCAAAATTCGGTCCGGCATTGTGTCGTCTCGTCGATGCGGATGCGCCGCCGTTGCGCCTGCCGCTCGGCGCGGACAGTCTCGAGTTTATCCGCGAAGATATCCGCTCGGTGAGCGCAGAGCTGGATCGATGGGAAGAGCTTTCGAGGTCAACCGCCGTAGAGGAATGAAGGCCGCGCGCGTTTCTTTCCGGCTTCTAACCTGTTAACTTGCCCGATCGGGATGGCCATGAAGTTCTGGCCGCGAGAACTTTTTTCTGTCCCGATCGCGCTCTTGCGCGTGCCGGTCTATCATCGCTGCATCTTCCCGGCGACTAGATCATCCATGTTTGGGTTTACCCGCAGACGCAGATTTGTGATGCTTCGGTCACCGGCGCCGTGTGCGTAGGAGGCACCGACAGTGGAACTCCGGCAACTTCGCTACTTCGTTCGCCTCGTGGAGCTCGGGAGTATCAACCGCGCCGCTAAGGATCTCGAAATCGTCACCTCCGCGCTCAGTCAGCAGATGAGCCGGCTCGAGACAGAACTCAATACGCGATTGTTGCAACGTTCGACGACGGGCGTCTGTGTTACGCAAGCCGGTATGGCGTTTTATCAGCACGCGCAACTGACACTGCGTCATGCGGAAGAGGCAGTAAGAGCTGCCCAGGAGGCCCGCCTGTCGGGGAAGGTGGCAGTAGGCTTCGCTTCCACGACTTCTGCGGTACTCGCGATGCCTTTTTTCGAAGCGATGCGCGAGCGTTATCCTGACGTCCGATTGCGGCTTGTGGACAGTCTGTCGACCAGTCTCGCGATGCTCATCAACGGGAGGCAACTGGACCTCGCCGTGATCGCGCAATCGGTCGGGGGACTGCGTGGTAATGCAAGGCCACTCGTTCGGGAACGGCTTTACTTGATCGGCGCCGCATCCACGCCATACATGCAGGACCTGCACGCCGGCCCGCTCAGGGTCGAGCAGATCGCTCACATTCCCCTAGTGCTTGGCTCCCAAGGTCTGCGCGACGCAGTCGATGCCGCATTTGCGCAAGCCGAATGCGAACCGCGCATTTTCCTCGAAGTGGACGGCCTACAGGTGCTGATGAATTCGGTGCTGGCGGGGGTCGGCGCGACCATCCTTCCGGGTGCGGCCACGCTACGCGTGCCCGCTGACTCGGTCATCTGTCGCGAGATATCCGACCTTCAGATGCCACGTGTCAGCACGTTGGTCAGTCTTCCGCGGGAGGAGCTTTCGCCGGCTGCGTGGGCGGCGCACGCCGTGCTGTGCGATACGGTCGAGAGCCTGGTCCATGAGGGCCGTTGGCCTGGCGCAGAGCTCCATTCAAGGACCGCCGCGGGCCCCCGTGCCTGAATGCCCACGAGGCCGCGTGGAGCGCCGCAGATCAAGCGCATTGCTTCCTTTCTGCCACCCAATACCGTTTGACTATCCAATGGCGTTGTCTCGGCTGGACCGCGTGAGCCGCTGACGGCCTCACCCAACGAAGGGTATTCACAAAAAGTGAGGGGCAGGTCATTCCTTCTGGCCTACCGAGGGCGGCGCGGACGCCTCTACACTCGTCTCAACGATCGGGAACCTACGAGCCAAGGCCGCTGCAGGCCGGAGCAAGAGAATTTGCCTCCGCCCACGCTAAAAAGAACCGATCTCAGCAAGCTTTCTGAAAAAAAGCATTGCGACGGATAGCTGCCGGAACTCCCGACGAGCACCGATCGTATGCGCGACGGAGACAGGCATGACCACTCTTTCATCCGATTCGGATGCGCGCCGGCGGCGCATCGTCGTTGCTTCAACGCTCATCGGTGCAACGGTCGAATGGTACGACTTCTTCATCTTCGGCATCGCTTCGGCGTTGTTTTTGAACAAACTGTTCTTTCCCGCATTCGATCCTCGCACTGGCAGCTTGCTTGCCTTCATGGCATTTGCCACGGGCTGGATCGCGCGTCCGATCGGCGGCATTATCGCCGGTCACATCGGCGACCGCATCGGCCGGAAGACTACGCTCTACTGGAGCTTCATTCTGATGGGCGTGTCCAGTACGCTGATCGGTCTGCTTCCGACCTACGAGACCGCGGGTGCGACCGGCGCCATCTTGCTCGTGCTCCTGCGCATTCTGCAAGGGCTGTCGGCTGGTGGCGAGTATGGCGGCGCAGTGATCACGCTGGTCGAACATGCAAAGAAGTCGCAGCGCGTCCTTTTCGGAACCTTGTCGCAGATGGGTACCCTGATGGGCCTGTTGCTCGGCAATTTCACTTTCTTCACGATGAGCCAGCTTAATCCAGATGCGCTGTTCGCATGGGGTTGGCGAGTTCCCTTCCTCCTTAGCTCCGTCATGTTGCTGCTGGGCGTCTATATCCGCGCCAAGATGGAAGAGTCGCCGGAATTCCAGAAGACGCAGCGCGAGGGCCGCGTCGAGGCGTCGCCGCTGATGTCGGTCATTCGTCACCATCCCGGGCAGTTACTGGCCGCCGTCCTGGGACCGGCAGCGCCGAATACGTTCTTCTACGTGTGTGTCGTCTTCATGGTCTCCTACGGTACGAAGACGCTCGGTTTCACCCAGACCGAGATGCTCGGTGTCGTCTGTCTTGGTGCCTTCGCCGAACTGATCACGCTGCCGTTTTTCGGCACGCTCGCGGACCGGGTCGGCCGACGCAAGGTATTGGCTGGCGGGTTGATCTTTCTGGCTTTTGCAGCCATTCCCTTCTTCATGGCAGCCCAGACCCGCTCGATCGAGTGGCTAGCCCTGGGATACGTGATGATCCTCGGGATCGGACATTCCGCTGCGCTCGCAGTCGTTCCCGCTTTTCTCGCCGACATGTTCCCGACCGCCGTCCGCTACACCGGTCTGTCGGCTGCTTATCAAACATCGGGCGCTATTTTCGCGGGACCGCTGCCCATCATCGCGACGGTTCTGATCGCGATGCAAGGCGGCTCCGTCTGGTTGTTCGCCGGTTACACGATGCTGATCGCCGCGATCAGCCTGATCGCTGTCGTGAAGAGCGTACCGCATCACTCGTTGCAGTTCACCTCCAGCGAGCGCCGGCAAAACCAACGCCTTCGGCCCGATCTTTCGGGCGCTGAATCCGAAACACGGGGTACCTGACAAATGAACCATCTGGACGAGTTTTATATCGACGGTGCTTGGGTCGAGCCACTTAAAGCGACGCGTTTTCAACTGACCGATCCGGCTACTGAAATGGCCGGGGTCAACATCGCTTTGGGCGGTGTGGAAGACGTCGATCGTGCGGTCAGCGCGGCGCGCCGTGCGTTTCCAGCATTTAGCCAAACATCGGTCGCAGACCGCATCCGCCTGCTCGAACGTATCGTCGAGTCGTTCCGGGCGCGTGAGGACGACATCATGGCGGCAGTGACCCAGGAGATGGGCGCCCCGATTTCGATGCGGGCGCATGTCGGAGCCGGACTCGAAGGGTTTCAGCAGGCCCTGGCGACGCTCAAAGACTTTCCATTCGAGACGCGCCTCGGAGACACCATCATCCGTCGCGAAGCCATTGGTGTGTGCGGGCTTATCACGCCGTGGAACTGGCCCGTGCAACTGGTCGCGAACAAGCTGGGGTCGTCGCTGGCCGCTGGCTGCACGATCGTTCTTAAGCCGAGCGAGTACTCAACGCTAAGCGCGCTTGTCTTAGCGGAGGTACTGGACACCGCAGGCGTGCCCAAGGGTGTTTTCAATCTCGTCAACGGCGATGGTCCGACCGTTGGCCACGCGATTAGCGCACACCCCGACATCGACGTCGTTTCGTTTACCGGATCGACGCGCGCCGGCGTACTGGTCGCCGAAGCCGCGGCGCCGACAGTCAAGCGGGTGTGCCAGGAACTCGGCGGCAAGTCGGCCAACATCATCCTCCCCTACGCCGATCTCGACGCGGCCGCGCGTTGGAATGTGGCGCGAGGCTTTTCGAATTGCGGCCAATCCTGCCACGCTCCGACTCGCGTGCTGGTTCACGAAGAGCAACAAGAGCAATTGCTGGCGGTAATGCGCGAGGAGGCCGGCAAGGTGAAAGCCGGCGATCCGAACGATCCAGCTACCACTATGGGGCCGGTCGTGAATCGGTCGCAGTACGAGCGTATCCAGCAATTCATTCAATCCGCTATGGACGAGGGTGCGCGGCTCGCCTGCGGTGGCCTTGGGCGTCCGGCGGGGCTGGATCGCGGCTACTTCGTCCAGCCGACCGTGTTCGCCGATGTCACTCCGGACATGGTCGTCGCACGTGAGGAGATCTTTGGGCCGGTGCTGTCGGTCATGACGTATTCGAGTCTCGAACAAGCGATCGAGATCGCCAACGCTACATCCTATGGCCTCGGTGCCTACGTGTTTTCCTCAGATCGGGAGACCGCGCTGACCGTCGGCCGCAGGCTGCGCGCGGGGCGCGTGTTCTGCAACGGCGCGCCGCCTCGGCCCGACGCGCCGATGGGCGGCTACAAGCGATCGGGAAATGGCCGTGAAATGGGCACCTTCGGCCTGGAAGAGTACCTCGAGGTCAAGGCGATGTTCGGTTATCTGGATGCACCTAGCGGCTGAGCTTGCTCAAAGCGGGCGTTGCGGAAGGTAATGTGATTCTGTAGAGGAAGGCTTGATCAGATGAGAATTGGCTATATCGGACTCGGCGCGCTCGGCAGCGAACTTGCGGGTCGTTTCATTCCGGCACACGACCTCGTCGTGTGGGACCTGAGCGAGGAAGCGTGCGAACGGATGAGCGCTCGTGGCGCGCGCGTCGCCTCGTCTTCGGAACTCGCGCATGAGGCGGATGTCCTTCTACTTTGTTTGCCCCGCAGCGACGACGTTCGCGACCTCTTGTTCGGCGCTCGCGGCATCGCTCTTGCGCTTCGGCCGGGCACACTGGTGATCGATCAGACGAGCGGCGATGCTTCGGTCACGCGCGAGATCGCGCAACGACTAGCCGAGCAGGACGTCTCGCTAATGGACGCAGCGGTTTCGGGCAGTCCCGCGCTCGTCGCGGCCGGTGGTGCCACACTGATGGCGTCGGGGCCCGACGATACTTTCGAGCGCGCGATGCCCGTCCTGCGCACGATTACCGAGAGCATCCACCGATGCGGCCGAAACGTAGGAGACGGCCAAACGATGAAGACGGTGAACAACGCGGTCTACGCGGCTTGCTGTCTAGGTACACTCGAACTTGCTGCCCTTGCCGCAAAGGCCGGTCTCGACCTCGCAAGCCTCACCGAGCTTTTCAATCGCGGCAAGGCGCGCAATCTCACTACCGAGAAGATGCTGCCCGCCATTCTTGCGGGGCGTGCAGCCACCAACTTCGCCTTGGCGCTCATGCTCAAGGATCTGAACCTCGCGGTGTCGCTAGGCCTCGCTCACGGCACGCCGATGCCGATCGTCGATGCCACCCGCAGCCTTTTGCAGATCGGCGTCAATCTCCTGGGTCCCAGGGCGAAACTCGACGACATGATCGAGATTGTCGCGAGATTGAGCGGTGCACGTTTCGAGCAGGAGCCCGCGCAAGAGAGGGAGGCGGTCACCGGGTGGAACGAAGCGCAAGTCGGTTTTGTCGGGCTAACCGAGAAAAGCGTGATCCATGCGCGCGCTCTAATGCGCTCATGCCGATTGCACGTCCACGCCGATCGGTCCGGACTCGCAGAGCGGCTCGCAACAGACGGCGCAGCCGTCGTAGCGGATTTGACCGAGCTCGCACGTGCATGCGATGTGATCGTGTTATACGAACCGGATGTACAAGCCAAGCGCGAAGTGCTGTTCGGGGCGCAAGGACTCGCAAGCGGACTGAGTGCTGGGTCAATCGTCATTGACCTCGCTCAGCACGATTGGCGAACCGCTCGCACGATTGAAGCGGAGCTTGGTCTTAGCGGTGTCGCTGTGCTTGACTTAGCCGCGGTCGACAAGGATATCGAAGCGTCCGGTACAAGTGGAAATTTACTCGTGTCTGGGTCTCCCGATGCATTCGAATGTGTCAAATCGATCCTTACTTCGCTTGCTCCGGATGTTGCCTATTGCGGCAGTACGGGCAGCGCACAGGTCGCAAGAATACTCGAAGCAGCTTTGTTTGCAGTCGGCCTTTTCGCCAGCACCGAAGGATTGCTTGCGGGCGTGAGTCACGGTCTCCCTCTGGTCGACGTCTGCAACGTCATCAACGGCAGTTCCGGCCACAGTGCGGCGTCGAAAGAACTTTTGCCTGCACTTACCAACGACGACAAGGAGGGCGCGCGCGCGTTCCACTTGAGGGTCGCGGACCTGCAGAACGCGGCTTCGCTGTCAGCCGAGTACGGCACCTCATGTCTTGTCCTGAACGCGGTACGCACGCTCGCCATCAGGGCGTCAATTCGATTTGGAGATCCCATTTCGACGATCGACGCCATTCGTCTGTACGAAGAAATGACCGACATTGAACTTCGGGTCGACCATTCTTTTGTCTGACGTCGAAATTGACTCGCCTCAGGAGCGTTGAACGTTTTGGTTCGTTCGAAGCCAATTTGAATCTTGAAGCGGACATCAATTTTCATCGGGATTCGTCACGCCTACAAAACATGAATCATCGTCGTTTATTAAACGCAGACGCATTCAATTCGTAATCGTGGTGCGAACCCATGAGCAAAGACAGGAAAGCCATGCAACCTTCAACGATCCAGCCTGCCGCGCGACATCTCGCCGAATGGGCCATTTCCACGAGACTAAGCGATATCGACCCGGCGATGCTGGAACGTAGCAAACTTCATCTGCTCGATCAGGTCGGTGCGCAAGTCAGTTGCCGTAATCTCCCGACCTGCCGCATTTCTCAGGACTATGTGATGCGCTTCGGCCTGCCCGGCGTGTCGTCCATTCTGGGTACAGCTCACCGAGTCGACGCCGAATATGCTGGCTTCGCGAACGGGACAGCCGGCAGCAGCTTCGAAATCGACGACTACGGCGGCAAGGGCGCCAACTCGCATCCGGGGTGCACCGTCGTACCGGCAGCACTGGCGATCGGTGAAGCCGTGAAAGCTAGCGGCGCCAATGTGCTTCGGGCTGCCGCGATCGGATTCGAAACGGTCATTCGTCTCGCTTTGGCGAGCATGCCTTCACTGTTGCTCGAGCGCGGCTTTCACCATACGGGCGCCCTTGGTGTGTTCGCCGTTGCGCTGGAAAGCGCGATGCTCGAAGGCGATGACGTCGAGACGGCCGTCAACGCACTGGCGATCGCAGGCAGTCACGCATCCGGGACAACCGAGTTCGCTCAAAGCGGCGGTGAGGTCAAGCGCGTCCATGCGGGTATCAGCGTTGCAGGTGGCATTCGCGCAGCCAGGCTGGCGCGTCTAGGTCTGAGCGGTCCGCCGACGATTCTCGAAGGCAAGCGCGGATTTCTTCAGGCGTTCTGCAATGACTTTGAACCTAGCTATCTCACGGAGAGGCTGGGTTCGCATTGGCACTTCCCCGAACGTATTGCGATCAAGCTGTTCGCCTCGTGTGCATTGATGCAACCGCACTTTGCGGCGCTCGACAAGATCAGGGCGCGCCATAAGGTCGTTGCTAACGACATTGAAGAGGTACTGCTCGGTTGCGATCCGCTGGCCTATGTTCACACTGGCGCGGTGGGACCTCGTCCGAGCGACGTGCTCGGCGCCCAGTTCAGCGCGCAATACGGGATGGCGATGCGAATCGTCAAGGGCAAAAACGATGTCGGCAGCTATCTGGACCTTGAAGCGGTCGAATTCGAGGACGCCGCGATTCACGCGATGGCCGACCGCGTGCGGATGGAGCACGATTCGGAGTGCACATTCGAAAATCCGCTCGGACGCGTTACCCTCCGCTTGCGAGATGGTCGAACTTTGACCGATAGCGCATACGCGCCTGGCTCACCGGGCAATCCAGTGACGCGCGACGACATCGAGCAAAAATATCTCGATCTCGTTTCAAGGGAGTTTGGTCGAGAAATCGCGATTGAGTCCCTAAACCTCATCATGCGTCTCGAGGAAGTGCGCGATATCGGGGAACTCACACGACTGTTCGAAGGGGCAGGCCGATGACATCCCGAACATCTTGCCCTAGGTAAAGACCTCATCTTGATTCGATTAACGAAGACGCGGCCTGCATTGCCGCGTATCGTGCTTTTGAAGGAGAACTATCATGCCTTTCGTTTCCTATCTCGCCGACAACGCGACGCCACTTGCTGTGTACGAAAAATATCCCGCGATCTATCGGCCTTGGTCCGATATGAGCGAAGCGTTGATGAACGGTGACTCGCAGTTCAGTCAGGCCGAACGCGAACTTTTGTTTTCTTATGCGGCTGGCGCGACCGGCTGCGAATTCGTCTGCATCGCACATTCCGAAGTGGCTTATGCGCGCGGCGTCGAACGAGGGACTGTGGAAGTGCTGCTGCGTGATCCTCAGCAAGCCAATGTTGACGACCGTCTGCGGCCTGTTCTGGCTCTGGTTCAAAAACTGGCAGCGCATCCCGCGGATGTGACTCAAGCCGACGTCGACGCTGTATTCGCGGCGGGTTGGGGCGAAGATGCCTTGCACAGCGCGATTGCCATCGCAGGACGGGCCGCCTTCATGCATCGGGTTGTCGCGGGCTTTGGGCTGGTATCGATGGGCCGTGAGGTTGCGGCCCAGAACGCCGAGAGGCGGGTCAAGCAGGGCTATGTCAAGCTCGTCGCGGCGTTTGAGCAGACAGGCAATCGATAAGGACTTTGCCGTCGCCCTCGACTGAATCGAGGGCGATGTTCAGTGCAAAGGTCTTGGTTAGTGCGCCACGCCCTGTCCGCCGTCGACGTAAATCGTCTCGCCCGTGAGGAAGCCACAAGCGGGCGCGAAGAGCGAGGCAACCAACGCGCCCACTTCGTTGGCGGTGCCCGGTTTCCCCCGCGGGATGCGTTTCTCTAGGTAGGCTTTGAGCGGGCCGGCAGCAATCGAATCCGCATTGAGATCCGTCTGGATGTAGCCGGGCGCGACGTTCATTACACGGATGCGCTTGCCGCCCCATTCGACCGCGAGGCAGCGCGTGATCGCTCCGACGGCGGCCTTGCTTGCACAGTAGGCGAGATTGCGCTTTACGCCAAGCTTGTCGAAGAATGAGCCGATGTTGACAATGAGTCCACCGTCCGCGTCGATGAGATGGGGATAAACCGCCTGACAGGCGAGCATGACTGAGGTCGCATTCATGTCCATTATCTGGTGCCACTGTTCCAACGCGAGTTCGGTGGACGGTGCGTCGATATGGAGGCCCGCGTTATTGACGAGCCCGGTGATCTGCCAGCCCTCGTCGGCGAGTTTGCGGAACGCCGTCGCCAATGCTCCGGGCTGCGTTACGTCAGCCTTGCAGGCGATCAAAGCCCGGGTGGCCTTCGCATCGGCACCCGCAATTTCCGGTAGTGAGCCTGACCGCGAGAGGCAGACGACCCGATACCCTTGTTCCGCAAGCGCGAGCGCTACAGCGCCGCCGATTCCCTTGCTCGCACCTGTTACGACGATGCATTTTCGATTCATTCGGTCCACTCCAGTCGATGGATCACTCATGGTTGAGCGCGCTCGCCCGATACCGGACCGGTTGCGGTTCCACCCGTCCGTCCTGGACCCAAAGGGCAAGTTCCCGCTTCAGAATTTTCCCGCTTGCCGTCAGCGGGAATGCAGAAAGCACCAGAAAGTACTCAGGCATGTCGAACTTCGAAAGTCCTTGCTGCGCGAGATGCTGCAGCACGTCGTCGGGATCTGGCGGGCTTCCTTCGCAGATAACCGCGAGGCAAACCTTTTCTCCGAGCCGGTCATCGGCCACGCTGAAAGCCGCGGCTTTCTTGATGGCGGGATGACGATGTGCATACTCCTCGATGTGACCGGGATGTATGTTGTGTCCGCCGCGAATGATCAGGTCCTTCTTGCGCCCGACAATTTCCAGATTGCCCGTGCTGTCGAACCGTCCGAGGTCGCCGCTCATGAACCAGCCGCTACTGTTGAACGACGATTCGGTGGCTGTCTGATTGTCGAAGTAGCCGAGCATCAGCACTCCGCCGCGTCCTCCAATCTCGCCCACCTCGCCTGGCGCGGCTTCGAGGTCTGGTTGGTCGGGTTGCCACAGTCGGATTTGGTAGCCAGAGCACGATCTCCCGCACGTTGCGGTAATGACTTCTACCGTGGATGTTGGCCTCGTGTACTGATGCGAGCCGTTCTCTGTCATGCCATAGACGTTCTGCGGCTTGGCTCCAAGCGAGAGGAGTTTGCGCGCCGTCTCGGTCGGAATCAGGCTGCCCGCCATATAGAAGGCCTTCACGGCACCGAGTCGGGTGACACCGCGGCGGTCGACCTCCTGCAGCAGATCGATTGCGTGAGTGGGCACACCCATCACGTAGGTCGCGCCTGTGCTCTCGATCCAGTCGAGCGGCGCGACCTTGGCGGCGGGATCGTACATAACGAGTTCGCAGCCTGCGACCAGCGCCTGTTCGAGTCCGACCGTGGCAATGTGGTGACTCATCGGACTCAGCGTCAGAAGCACTGTGTTGTGATCCTGACCCCAGTCGGCGGCCAGCGCGCGACCGTTGGCGAGCAGCGTATTATCGCTGTGCATAACGCCCTTTGGCGTGCCGGTCGTGCCGCTCGTGAAAGCCAGGTAGACCACTTGGTCCGGATTGGTGCTCGGTGGCGGAAGCGGGATGCGCGACTTCTGGCCCAGATAGGGCATCGGATGGATGCCAGCGGGCAGTTGAGCGTCTTCGGCGCTTTGAGGCGGCAATGCGTAGACACGCTTCATGTGACTCAGATCGGCCGCGCGAGCGAAGATGTTCGCCGTATCCGCATCGGCGCCCCATCCGGGTTGCGCGAAGAGTGCGCGACAATCGATCCGGCTGAGCATCGCCACGATCTCAGCCACGGTGTAGTTCTGATGCAGCGAGGGATTGCATACGTAACCGTTGCGCGAACAGGCCAGCATGACGACCACGGTCTCGATCCGGTTCGGCAGCCAGATCGATACGCGGTCGCCGCTGCGCAGGCCGCTGTCGTGCAGATCGGCGGCTACTGCATCTGCCCACGCGACGAGGGCACTCCAGGAAATCCTCCGCGTACCGTCGCGTACAGCGAAGGCGCTGCTGCGTTCCTCTGCATGGCGCCGTGCGAGCGCATACATGGTGTCGCTTTGCCACACGCTCGTCAGGTAGTGATGGCGTGCCGCTGCCGGATCATGCAGAGTCAGAAGGTGAGACATGGTCGAAGCTCCGGGAGGTCTCGCGGTTCATTGTCCGAAGCGCGAAGCATCGGGGCTGCGACGCTCGGCGAAGGCGGAAGCCAGTTCGGCATGCTCGTCGGTTTCGAGGTAGCCGCGCAAGAGGAGGTCGTGCGCCATGCGCGACAGACCACCCACCCCGCCATGCCTCGCATTGAAGGCGGCCTTGATCGAGGCGAGCGCGAAGGCGCCGCGCTCAGCGATCTCGAGTGCAAACTTGCGGGTCGCTTCCCTGAGTTCGGCGTCGGGAACGACGTGATTGATGAGTCCCCATTCCATCGCCTCGCGTGCGGAAAGCTTCGGATTGCGATACCACATTTCCTTGGCGCGCTTCTTACCGACGAGATCTTCGAGATACCAGGTGCCGTATCCAGCGTCGAAGCTGCCGACCATCGGCCCAACTTGCCTGAATACCGCGCTTTCCTTGGCGATGGTGATGTCGCACACCATCTGGAGGACATTGCCGCCGCCCACCGCAAAGCCGTTGACGGACGCGATTACGGGCTTCTGCAATCGGTCGATGCTCTCGTACATCTCGAGCGTGGGCAGGACACCGGCATACAGCAGCGAGTCCTCCATGCCGTCCTTGCGGCCGCCGGTACAAAAAAATTTGTCACCAGCTCCGGTGAGCACGATCACACGCGTGCGAGTCTCGCGCCGGATCTCGTTGATACAGTCGCGGATCTCGTGGCACATTTTCGCCGTGAACATGTTCCCGTCGTCAGGACGATTAAGCGTGATAACGCCGATGGGTCCGTCTTCTTGATAGATGATTTCCTCAAACTGCATGGATCTGCTCCTCTCTGTTGGAATGCGATGCGCAATTGGATTGGGATCCTTCGGAACGCATGCTCTCACTTTCTGCAAGACGTATGCCATTTTTCCGTCCCACATGCAGGCATACGTGCTTACCCTCGTTTGTGCCGGCATTTCAGGTAAGCGTATTGACCGTTACCCTACTAAGACAAAGGATGCCGCGTGTAAAAGCACTTGTATTGATGAAGCGCGTCTATGAGACTTATCAGCAAAAGACAGGTAATCGCGGGGCTCATGGTGATAGGCTTGTGTCCACGGCGAGTACAGACGCAGGCTCTAACAACACCGATGCTCGCAACGGAGACACAGGACGGAGAACATGGAGACAAAAGAACTGGTCAGGCAACGCCCCATTGCGACGTCCTTGCGTGGCGTGCTGATTCTGGCGGCCGACGGCAAGGAACTGATCGCAAGCGGTATCGCCGAGCAACGCGACATGGCGACGCGCATTGTTGCCGGTTGGCATATCGCAAGACGTCGGCAGCAGCGAATGTTTTCCATCGAGGGCCCGGATGCTTCCCAGGTCGTTGTCGTTGTTCTTCCGGGGACCGACGCAACCATCCTAGTTGCGATGGTGAGGGAGGGTCGTGACGCGCTTTTCGAGTTCGTCGGCTCGGTCGATTTCGCAAGCGACATTCTTTCGCACTTCCTCACGAATCCGTATGAGGCATTGACCGTCGTCGATCGCGAAGGCGTGCTGCGCTACATGAGTCCCGTCCATGAGCGATTTTTCGGCATGAAGCCTGGAAGCGGCATCGGGCGCCCGGTCACCGAGGTAATCGAGAACACCCATCTGCATCAGGTGGCGGCGACCGGCAAGGCCGAAATCGGCTCGCTACAGGAAATGCGCGGCGTGACCCGCGTCGTGACTCGGCATCCGATCATGAACGGCCGGGGCGACTCCGTCGGCGCAATTGGTCAGGTCATGTTCAAGGGCCCTGAGCAGCTGCAGGCGTTTTCAACGGAGCTTGCCAAACTTAAATCTGAAGTTGCGTACTATCGCCGCGAGCTAAAGGATCTCAAGACGCGCAGTTACGGACTGGATCAGATCGTTGGCGAGAGTGCCGCGATGCAACGTCTCAAGCAGCAGATCATCAAGATTGCGCCGCTCGATGTCCCAGTGCTTCTTACAGGCGAAAGCGGTACCGGCAAGGAGCTTGCAGCTCATGCCATCCACAAGCTAAGCGGACGCCGCGACGCTAACCTCGTCATGGTGAATGCGGCAGCGCTTCCCAGCACGCTTGTCGAGAGCGAACTTTTCGGTTACGAGGCCGGATCATTCACCGGTGCGGAACGCAAGGGCAGGCGCGGTCAGATCGAGCAGGCCGATCAGGGCAGCCTTTTCTTCGACGAAGTCGGCGACATGCCCGCAGAGGTACAGGTGAAACTGTTGCGGGTTCTGCAGGATGGCTCGTTCCAGCGCGTAGGAGGCAACGAGCCACGCCATTCCAATTTCAGGCTCATCAGCGCGAGCAACCGCAATTTTGAAGCAATGATCGATGAGGGCACGTTCCGCCTCGACCTCTTCTATCGGATCGGCGCTGTGGTGATCCGTCTGCCCGCGTTGCGCGAACGCCTCGATGACATCCCACTGCTTGCCGAGCTTGCGCTCAATCACTTCGCCGAACGGCATGGACATCAGCCCAAACGGCTTTCAGCCGAAGCCGTCGAATTTCTCCAGAGCCATACGTGGCCCGGCAACGTGCGGCAACTGATGCACACGGTAGAACGCGCGGCGATCTTCAGCGAATCCGACGTCATCAGCGTGGATGATTTTGGGCTGGTCGAATCCGCCGATTTTCAACCCGCGACGCCGGCGGTCGTACGTCGCGGCGTTGCTCCGTACCAGACCGTGCACCAGGGGCTGGGGTCGGAGCCGCTGTCAGTCAGCAGTGCGGTCGGCCAAGTGGAGGAACAGTTGATTCGCAAAGCGATGGCGCAGTACGACGGCAACAAGAAACGTGTCGCCGCGAGTCTTGGAATCTCCCGCTCCTACCTCTACAAGCGCCTCGCGCAGATGGGTATCGGCGCGTAGAGCAGACGTCGTCGCGTGCGCGTATCGCGCGCGACGGCGTTTTAAGCTTTGGCGGCCGCGCCTGCGAAATCCGCCTTTCGGGTTTCCAACGCCGCCGACAATCCCTCGCGGAACTCGGCGCTCGACATGGCGAGCGCCTGTCCCAATCCCTCGAACGCAAACATATCGTGCAGCGTGGACTCGAAGCTGCGTGCCATCAACATCTTGGCCAGTCCCATGACCTCGGCGGGCCCCTCAGCGAGACGTTTCGCTTCCGCGAAACCAGCCGCTTCTACCTGATCGTCGGGTACAACTCTCGCGACCAGTCCGAGTTCGGACGCATCCCGCGCTGAGAGCGTTGCGCCGCTAAAGAGCAGGTTCTTCGCGCGTGCCATGCCGATGAGCCGCGGCAAGTGATACATCGTGCCTATGTCGGGCAGCGCGCCCAGCTTGAAGAAACCGGGGATGAATTTCGCGCCTTCACCCGCGATGAGAACGTCGGCCGTGAGTGCCAGCCCCAGGCCTCCGCCCACGGCCGCACCACGCACTCCGACGACCACAGGCTTGTCGAGCGTGATAAGCGGTGTGAGCCAGCGGCTGAGGTTCCGAAAGCGCCGATGTACGGGCCACGGATCGCAAGCGGTTTGCAGCATCTTGAGATCGCCACCAGAACAGAACGTCGGGCCATCCGACGTGAGGAACACTGAACGGATCGATCGATCGCTCTCCGCAAGCTCGACCGCTTTTCCAAGTTGCGTTCGAAGCTCCGTCGTGAGCGAGTTACGGTTCTCGGGGCTGCATAGCTTGACCACGAGGACGGACCCTTCGGTTACGGTACTCACGAGTTGATTCGTCATCAAATACTCCTAACAGTGTTGTCGATGAAAAGGCATCGACGATGCAACTGCTATGCCACTTCGAGAGCCCACCGCAAGTATTGCCTTGCGGCGAAGTCGGTGCTTTTGTCGAGAACACCTCCGTCCACGCCAGAAACACTCACGTAGTTTCGCCAATTGCTCCAGGCTGGTCGTAAAGGCTTGGCGTGCGTTATCCAAACCGGCATGGACCTTGCCTTGATTCGCTCCGATTGCGGCTGCTATGACGGTCGGCCGACGACAACTGAAACCAACGGAGATTCTGAATGTTCACGAATGACACGCTCGAGGGACGCGTTGCCCTGATCACCGGAGGCGGTAGCGGAATCGGCCTTGAGATTGCCACCGCATATACACGGCTGGGCGCCTCGGTGGTGCTCGTCGGCCGCAACGAGGAGCGCGTGCAGATGGCGGCGAGTGGAATCATCGAGGCGGGTGGACGAGCAATAGCCCGCAAGGCGGACGTGCGCAACTACGACGAAGTGAAGGCAGCGGTCGAAGCGACAGTTGAAAATTTCGGCTCGCTCGACATCCTGGTGAACAACGCGGCCGGAAACTTCGTCTGCCCAACTGCCGAACTATCCCCGCGAGGCTGGTCGACGGTGATCGACATCGACCTCAACGGGACGTTTCACGGCTGCCATGCGGCTTACCAGCACCTGAAACAGTCAAAGCACGGCGGTTCAATCATCAGCATCATCACAATGCTTGGTGTGACCGGCTGGCCGCAGGCCGCGCATGCGGCTGCGGCCAAGGGCGGCATTCTCTCGCTGTCGAGGACGTTGGCGGTCGAATGGGGTGCCGACGGCATTAGGGTCAACACGATTTCGCCCGGTCCCATCGGCGATACGGAGGGCGTACAGCGGATGTATATCGAAAGCGGCCGAGGCGAGCTCGAGCAAAAAAAGACGGCGCTCGGACGCTTTGGCAAGAAGGAGGACATCGCGAACGCCGCTGTCTATCTCGCGTCCGGCCTCGGCGCCTATGTGACGGGAGAGAACCTGATTGTGGATGGCGGTCGGTGGCTGAAGTACGTGGCGGCTTAACGTCAAAGGCGGGCCATCGCCGCATTTGACGTTGCGATGGCCCTTGAGATGCGCCCGCGAACTTAGGTTACACCCGCCTGTTTCAGGGTGTCGTATTCTCCGGCGTCCATGTCAAGCCACGTGCGCAGGACTTGCTCGCTATCCTCGCCGAGCCGCGGTGGCGCCTTGCGAAACGTGTGGGCATTGCCGTCCACGTGTATGCCGAGACCCACTTGAGGGATACGTGTCTCGCCAAGTGGAGCAGCAAAGAAAAACCCCCGCCGACGCAGTTCCTGATCGGCCGCCACTTCGTCGATCCTGTTGATCGGTCCTGCTGGAATCCGAGCCTTTCGAAACGCAGCCAGCCAGAAATCGCGGTTTTTGGTTTCGATGATCGCCTGGATCTTCGCTACGATCTCGGTGCGCAGGCGGCGTCGATCGCTATTCGTGGCATAGCAAAGTTCCTTCGCAGTCTCCGGTTCGTCAAGTGCTGCCCAGAAGCGGGCCCAGATACCGTCGTTGCCGAGACCGATCGTCAAAGGTGCGTCGGCTGCCTGAAAAACCTGGTAGACCGCGATCACGCTGTCGCGTCCACCCGAACGCCGCGGCAGTTCGCCTGAACCCAGATAGGGAACAATGCGCGGCGTCATGAAGCGCGTCATGCTCTCGATCATCGAAACGTCGATGCAATGCCCGAGTCCCGTGCGATTGCGATCGATCAATGCGGCAAGCACGGCAAGTGCCGCGTCCGTGCCCGATAGCAAGTCAGCTGCGGGGGTTCCCACCTTCTGCGGATCGCCCTCGATTTCGCCAGTGAGATCCATGACGCCGCTATAGCCTTCGGCAATCAGGTCATAGCACGGCAGTTCGCTGCGCTCGCCTTGCAGGCCGAATCCAGAAATCGATGCATGAATCAAGCGGGAATTAACAGACTTGAGACTTTCGTAGTCGATACCGAGCTTACGCTGCACGGACGCCGTCTTATTGACGACCACGACGTCCGCGTGCGAGACCATGCGTTTGAGTACATCCAGCCCTTCAGGTTTTCCGTAATCGAGAGTCAGGCTTTGCTTGTTGCGATTGACGCTGAGAAACCATAGCGACTCACCATCGAGAAACGGAGGACCCCAGGCCCGTACATCGTCGCCATAGCCCGGGGGTTCAATCTTGACAACCGTCGCGCCCAGATCCGCTAGAAGCAACGTCGTGTAGGGGCCGGACACGGAAGTCGTCAAGTCCAGAACACGCGTACCGTCGAGCAACCGCAACGGCGCGCCTTCACGGGGCGGGGGCAAATCATCGAATTCGTTCATGGTCTCTTTAAGCGGAAGTGTTCGGCTGGCGTTGAGTAGGGCAAGACCTGTGCCATTTGTGATGTACCAAACCCAAACGACCCAAGTCGCTGCTGGTCTGCATATCGCTGCGTTAAATCGCCTCGTCCTGTGTGTTGCGGTGTCTTCGATGAAGCCAGGTTGCGTTGTCACGCGACGCACTTGTCTTTCGCATAGACACACAAATAGAACTAACCATCGTCTTGATATAGGCCTGAAGCGGGCGACGTCCGTTTGCGTCCGCGGAGATACGCATGGCATGCATGTTGCAATTTTCAGAGCCCATTGAGCGTGAAGATTCTTCGACTCACTGAATGCTTGCACGCTTGGCGTATCGATTCGGGAGATCGGATTGGCAAAGGAAATGTTGGTGGTTGGTGTGGTGGGCGCGGGCGCGATGGGGCGCGGGATCGCGCAGGTTTGCGCGCTGGCGGGATGCCGTGTGTATCTGTTCGACGTATCGGACGGTGCGGCTACACGAGCCCTCGGGCTTGTTGGCGAGGATCTCGCGCAGGCCGTCGCCAAACGGAAGCTCGCAGAGACCGACGCCGCTGCCGCACTCGAGCGAATGACCGCTGTGACGACGCTGCAGACGTTTAGCGTCTGCGATCTGGTCGTGGAAGCTATCGTCGAGCGACTAGACGCGAAGCAGGCGCTCATGACTGAGTTGGAGGCGATCGTCGCGTTAGATTGCGTGCTCGCGACCAACACGTCGTCGCTGAGCGTAACGGCGATCGCGGCTGCCTGCGCGAAGCCCGGTCGCGTAGCGGGCTGGCACTTCTTCAACCCTGTGCCGCGTATGAAACTGGTCGAAGTCATTCGAGCGCCGCGCACGGACGCCGAGACGGTGCAAGCCTTGCTGAGCCTGTCGGAACGGATCGGGCATCAAGCCATCGTCGTTTCCGATTCGCCGGGCTTCGTGGTGAATCACGCGGGGCGGGCATTCGTCACCGAGGGTCTCAAGCTGCTTTCCGAATGTGCTGCCGATTACCAGGTGCTCGATGAGATTTTCCGAACCTGCGCCGGATTTCGCATGGGGCCGTTGGAACTCCTCGATCTCACCGGTCTTGATGTATCGGTGCCAGTGATGGAATCGATTCATACGCAGTTCTATGGTGACGACCGCTACCGCCCCGCGACACTCGCACGTACACGTATGGAGGCAGGTTTACTGGGTCGAAAGTCCGGTCAGGGGTTCTATGCTTATGACGGGAGTGCCCCAAACGATCGGACCGCGTCCCCGCTTGAATCGTTAGATGTGGCTTTCACCGTGTGGTGGCCGGACGAAGGTTTCGCAAAAGTACCGGAGTCAATCAGCGCGCTGTTAGTCGACGCAAAGCGGGCGCGCTATGTGGCCGAAGCAGATGTCATTCTTGTTGCGCCGATCGGCTCTGACCTCTCGTCAACGGTGAGCAATCTTGGTTTCAATCCCGCGAGAGCGATCGGCGTCGATGGTGTATTTGGCGGGGCTGCTGGCGTGACCCTAATGGTGTGTCCTGCAACGACGCCAGAAACGGTGTCGAGGGCGCGCGCGTTATTTGGCGCCCACTCGATTCCCACATTTGTTATTGCCGACTCCCCTGGGTTCGTTGCGCCTCGTGTCGTTGCCTGCATCGTCAATCTGGCTTGCGAGATCGCTCAGCAGGGAATTGCCTCACCCGACGACATCGACCTCGCGGTACGACTCGGACTGGGTTATCCGGCGGGTCCGTTCGAATGGGGCGATCGTCTAGGCCCGTCGCTCGTCCTTGAGATCCTCAAGGGTCTCTATTCGACTTTCGGCGACCAACGATACCGGCCATCGCCGTGGCTGGCGCGCCGAGCACACTTGTCGATGTCGCTTTCAGCACCTGACTGCATGCCTTAGACGCTTCCCTCGTGTCGTCGCTGAGGACATGGTCATGACTTTAATGAACACAAGCGCTGGTTTCGAAGGCGTATAGGATTGAACATCTGCATGGTATAGGCCTTGCTTTTTCAGTGCTACTCAAAAGCCCAGCCACGACGCTGCTCCCCGGTGGCTTGTCGAGCAGGGGCATAACGATCAAGGAGACGACGATGGACAGCGTGTCGCGCACCCGAGTCATAACACCACCTTCTTTTGCGCTGCCATGCGGGCGCTCTTTGAAATTCATCGAACGTCAACATTTCGAGTTCACGTGGGGGTCAGCCAAATGAGCAGCAACGCCCGCACTGTCGAAGCGCATAGCGAGATGACGGATTCGGACAACCGACTGTTTCGCAAGATCACTTTCCGCATCATGCCGATTCTCTGGCTGGTCTACTGCTTCAACTATCTCGATCGCACGAACGTTGCGTATGCGCATCTACGGATGAAGGAGGACCTCGGCTTCAGCGACGCGGTCTTCGGGCTTGGCGCTAGTCTCATCTTCTTTGGATTAATCGCATTCGAGATTCCCAGCAACCTCGTACTTGCTCGCATCGGCCTTCGAAAAACGCTCGTACGAATCATGATCCTTTGGGGTCTGTGCAGTGCTTCGATGAGCCTCGTCACCACACCGACGGAGTTTTACATCCTGCGTTTCATGATTGGCGTTTTTGAGGCAGGACTGGTACCCGGTGTGCTGTATTACCTTACGCTCTGGTATCCGAGTCAACGGCGCGGACAGCCCTCCGCCATGTTTTATACGGCGCCGAGTTGCGCGGGCATCGTATCAGGTCCGATCGCAGGCGTCTTCATGACATATCTGAACGGTTTTGGCAACTTTCAGGGCTGGCAGTGGCTCTTCATCATGGAAGGACTGCCGTGCATCGCGCTCGCATTCTTCGCCTACTTTGTACTGTCGGACAGCCCCGATAGAGCCAGGTGGTTGTCGACCGACGAGCGTCGGCGCGTGCAACAACTGATCACCGATGGAAACGTCGCGCATCACACGCTCGATCGCCAGGAGTTGTTGACTGTTCTGCGCGATCCTCGTCTCTGGATCCTTGGCCTGGTGGGATTTTTGATGCTTATCTCTCTCTTCGGGTTGACCTTCTGGCAGCCCACGCTGCTCAAAGGGATGGGCCTGACCGTCATGCAGGTGGGACTCTATTCGGTGATACCGTCGCTTTGCGGCGTCGTAGCATCGGTGATCATCGCCCGACATTCGGACCTGACGGGCGAACGTTGCTGGCACTACATCCTGTGCGCGCTGACGGCAGCGGCAGGGCTGATGCTTACGACGCTCTTTCCCACCAACACCGTCTTAACCCTGCTGTGCCTCTGCGTCACCTGGACCGGACTGACGAGCGCGTACGCGATGTTGTGGGCACTGCCGGGCCGGGTCTTCAGCGGCAAGGTGGCGGCTACTTGCCTTGCGATCATCACGGTGATGCACGGCAGCGCCGGTATGGTCGGTCCTTATGGGCTTGCGCTTCTCAAAACTGCCTACGGCGGCTTCACGGTCAGCCTCTATGCCGGCAGTGCCTTGCTGGTCGTGTCTACGCTGTTGTTCTATCCGTTCTTTCGAAACCGGGCGGCGTACCAGTTGAAAGAAGCTCAATGAGCCTAACCCTTTACGAAAAGATCTGGAAGGCTCACGCCATCCTTGAGCGAGATGACGGCCAGACGCTGTTGCACGTTGGCCGACATATCGTTCAGGATGGTTCGGGCCATGCCTTCGAAGCGCTTGAAGATCGCGGTCTCATCGTACGTCGCCCCGAACAGATGTTTGCCATGCCCGATCACGGGGTATCGTCGACGAGTCGCGATATCGAGGCGATTCGGGACCCGGATCAACGTCGCGCGGTCGTGGGCTTGCGCGATAACAGTCTCCGTTTCGGCATTGTGCATTTCGGGCTGGATGACAGCAGGCAAGGAATCGTGCACGTGGTCGGGCCTGAGCAGGGCATTACGCAACCGGGCATGCTGCTGGTTTGTGGAGACTCGCACACGTCGACGCATGGCGCGCTCGGTGCGCTCGCGTTCGGTCTGGGCGCGAGTGACGTGCTGCATGTTCTCGCAACGCAGACCATCTGGCAACGGCGCGCCAGAACAATGCGCGTCACCGTCGATGGCAGGTTGCCGCGGGGCGTCAGCGCGAAGGACGTCATACTCGCCATCATCGCCAAGGTCGGCGCCAATGGCGCCGCCGGGCATGTGATTGAATACGCTGGAACAGCGCTGCGCGCGATGTCGATTGAAGAACGGCTTACCGTCTGCAACATGTCTATAGAGGCTGGCGCACGAGCGGGCATGGTCGCCCCCGACGACACGACGTATGCCTATCTCTGCGGACGTCCGTTCGCACCGAAAGGCGCGATGTGGGACAAAGCGCTCGACTACTGGCGCACGCTGCCTTCTGAACCAGGTGCGTGCTTCGACAAGGAAGTCTCGCTCGATGCCGCATCGCTGGCGCCTATGGTGACGTGGGGAAACAGTCCTGAAGACGCGTTGCCGGTCGATGGTTTTGTACCGGACCCGATGCGCGAAGCTGATGTGGATCGTCGGACCTATTTGACGAGCACACTCGACTATATGGGACTGACGCCGGGAACCGCCATTACGGATATACGAATCGATCAGGTTTTCATCGGGTCGTGCACCAACGCGCGCATTGAAGATCTACGGACGGCATCGAAGATCGTCAAAGGGGCTCGCGCAGTCGTACCCGCACTCGTTGTCGCCGGCTCCAATCAAGTGAAGCTCGCCGCCGAGGCTGAAGGTCTCGATCGAATCTTCCGCGATGCAGGCTTTGTCTGGGGGGAATCAGGTTGCTCGATGTGCGTCGCGATGAACGGAGATGTCGTGGCCGCAGGCAAGCGTTGCGTGTCGACGTCAAATCGCAATTTCGTCGGGCGCCAGGGACCAGGAAGCCGCACCCATCTCGTCAGTCCAGCGATGGCTGCTGCAGCGGCGCTGACTGGCCGAATTACAGATATTCGCTCGCTCGAGGTTTGAATGCAACCGTTCGTAATTCTCGATGCGATTGCTGCGCCGCTCGATCGCCCAAACGTTGATACGGACCAAATACTTCCGTCTCGCTTTCTTCGACGGCCGCGCAAAGACAGTTTTGCGAGCTTTCTATTCCGCGATCTGCGCTTCAACGCCGACGGCATGGAAGACCCTGCTTTCGTCCTTAATCAAGCGCCTTACCGGCATGCCCAAATTCTGGTCGCGGACCGCAATTTCGGAGGCGGGTCGAGTCGCGAACAGGCGCCGTGGGGGTTGGTGGACTACGGGATCCGCTGCGTAATCGCCGCGGACTTCGGGGACATTTTCTACCGCAATTCGTTAAAGAGTGGATTGCTGCCGCTGCAACTCGACCAGTCCGTGTGCGTGGCGCTCAGGGAGCATCTGCATGCCTTTCCTGGCGCAACGCTTTGCATTGATCTGCCGCAGCAACGCGTGATGGTGCTCGACGGTACACATCACGAATTCAGGATCGATCCGTTTTCGAAACGCTGCTTGCTCGAAGGCCTCGACGATGTCGGTTTCACGCTTCAATACGACGCCGACATCTCATCTTTTGAGCGCTCTTATGAAGAGCGCTTCGCTTGGCTCTTTGATTCGAAAAGCTAACACCGGCTCGTCCGGAAAAGGTAATGCACATGCCATTCTTAAAATCTCTCCCCGTTGACGCCGGTCCGCCTAGCGTCTTCACACTGTATCCGGAGATTTACGGCCCCTGGTCGAGCATGAGCCAGGCGATGATGAACGGCCCGTCGCCGTTGAGCCAAGGCGAACGCGAGTTGATCCTGGCGTATGCGGCTGCTGTCGCCGGTTGCGAGTTTGTCTATGTGGCGCATTCCGAAGTGGCCTACGCATGGGGCATAAAAAATGGCCTGATTGAGCATCTTCTGGCAGATCCAAACACACGCGAGGTTGAGCCCCGGTTGCAGCCGCTACTTGCGTTCGTGAGAAAGCTCACGCTGACCCCGGGCGGAATGACGCAAGCCGATGCCGATGCGGTCTTCGAAGTGGGCTGGAACGAGCAGGCGCTTCAAGATACGATCGCGATCACTGGTCGTGCTGCATTCATGCAACGGCTCGTCGAAGGTCATGGCTTTACGCCGATGTCTCGCGAGAAAGCGGTGAAGCGCGCGAAGGAGCGGATCGAGCATGGCTATGTCAATCTCTATTCCGCGTTTCGCGAGAAGAAGTAGTTGTCAAGAGGGCCATGTGGTGTCTTCTTCAATGTACACGCCGTGGACAGTCTAGCCCGGCTACGTCGCCCGGACGCACAGCAATTCAGGTAAGTCTGGCTTGAGAAGCGCGTATGCCGGTGCCTCGAGGATGGCATACATGTTGCACCCTAAAGCAGACACGCCGATTGCCGTCTCGTGCTCGGAAGCGGCTTTGCTCATCGCATCGAAACAGCGAAACAGACCATTATGTTCAATGACATCGAAAATGACTTTCCCGCTCATCGCCCCCGTCCGGCAAATGCGGAGTTGGCACTGCAAGGAATCAAGATTGTTGATTTCACGCATTTTATCGCGGGTCCGTTCGCGACAATGATCCTCGCGGACATGGGCGCGGAAGTGATAAAGGTCGAGGCGCCCGGCCGAGGGGATGACTTCCGCCAGTATCCCCCGATCGTCCCGGCCTTCGGCGGTGGAGTGCCGTACGCCTGGACCAATCGCAACAAGCGCAGCATTGCGCTGGATCTAAAGACATCCGAAGGGCTCGCTCTCGCACGCGAGCTTATTTCGAAGGCGGACGTCGTCGTGGAGAACTTTTCGACAGGCGTAATCGAGCGGCTCGGGCTCGGCTATGAGACCTGGCGCGAGAGCAATCCAGGACTCGTTTTCTGCTCTGTGTCGGCGTATGGACGCAAGGGCGCGTTCGCCGATCGGCTCGGCTTCGATCCGATCGCACAGGCGGAGAGCGGCTTCATTTCGATGAATGGTTACCCCGATCGCGAAGGTGTGCGCGCTCTTTCTCCCGTGATGGATATCAGTACGGCGATGATGGCGTGCAACGCGATTCTCGGTGCGCTGGTCGCCAAGGCAAGAACGGGACAAGGCCAGTCGGTCGAGGTCGCGTTGTTCGACAACGCCGTGCTGATGACCGGGTACGCACCGCTGCAGCAGTTGTACACAGGCAAGGAACCCGTCCGGCCCGGCAACACCAGCCCTGACACGTGCCCGTCAGGTGTCTTCAAAGCCACCGACCGATCGTTCTTGATCAACTGCGGCAACACGCAGATTTTCCAGCGTCTGATGACGCAAGTAGTCGATCTTCCGCAAGTTGCGGCCGACCCAGGATACGCGACGAACAAGGACCGTGTCGCGAAGCGCGAAGCGCTCTTTGCGATATTGCAGGAGGCATTTTCGAAGCAGCCCTGGGCATATTGGCAAACGCGCATGCGTGAGGCCAACGTTCCCTGCGGCGAACTGCGCACGGTCGGCGAAGCGATCCGTGCTCCCGAAGCGCGCGAGCGCGAGATTGTCACCCGCATTCCTCATCCCGAGCTGGGCTGGGTGCCCAACGTCGCATTGCCGATTCGATATTCAGAAACGCCGCTGGCTGATCCGGTTGCCGCGCCTCGTGTAGGGCAGAACACTGACGCCGTGCTCGCCGAATGGCTGGGTTATGACGCTAAGCGCATTCGGGCCCTTGCGGAAGCGGGCGCGTTCGGAGCGGCCGCGATTGAAAGCGCCACTTGAGGCAAGTAATTTAGCCAACAGAGTAGTGTTGCGGCCAATAGCGTAGAACGACTTCACGATGGCGGGAGTAGGCATAGCAACTGTCTAGCCGCAAAGGAACCTTGGCGAGATCGACCGTTGTCGCTCCCTCTCTATGAGCACCGCCAATCGCCTGCAAGGCGGTGGTCGCCATCGGTGTCAGCATCTCCATCAGATGCGTGCATCCCGCCGCGCCACGAAGGCGCTCCTTGACCTTCGCCGACCAGCCCGAAGCAATACGCTCTCCGATTAGAACGCCCAAAGTCGATTCGGCTTCCTTGCATAACGAGTAGGGCGTGGAGTCCGAGCGAGCATCGATGTCGCGGACGATGCAGGTCTCGTCCACCGTCATTCGAATCCACAGATCGTGCAGCGGCCGACCCGCAGGCAGCGGATCAAGAGAACTGACGAGCGGAAAATCAAAAGGTTTGGTATCGACCAGATGGGCGTCGATATCATACAACCCGTCTTCGCGAAGATACGCGTTCATGTCAATGACACGATGATGCATCGCGCGACGGACGTGCGGGTCGGGCAGGGGCATGATTACCTCGTTTTCGGGGTGGGCGGTGATAGCAGCACGTGTAGATGCTGCTCAAGGCTTCGGAAGATGCAAGACCTGCGCCAGTGCGCAGAGTGACGACTCGAAGCGTTCAGTGCGCACAGCGTGTGAAAGACACGGGGTGTCGTTCGCAGCGACACCTCGGGTTCGCGAGCAGCGAAGGCCGCGAGCCTGCGATGCGCAGGCGACCTTTGAAATCCCTGTGACCGTGCATCACAGCGGGGCTAAGCCCGACGGATACAAACCGGCATTCGATTTGCTTAAGAGGCCATGCGGCGCGGCGTCTTTTCAGATCACGGTCTTGGAGACTTTCTCTTCCTTGCCTGAATCGCCGAAATAACAGAAGGAGACGAGCCGCATACCGCCCTGCATCGCGCGGATGGGAACGCCGCAAGACAGAGCCATCCACTCGCAATCTTCGGCCGGACGCATCGTCCGGCCAGCAATGTCGGCCTCTGCAGAAAAAAGGGTCGTCGTTGCACGAACCATCACGAGACAAGAAATTGGAAAGCTACGACTACATCGTTATTGGCGCAGGCTCGGCGGGCTGCGCGGTCGCTCGCCGGCTGTCCGACAATCCAGATCTACGCGTTCTGCTTCTCGAAGCCGGGCCGCCTTCCGACGATTTCTGGATCCGTACGCCGGCGGGTATGGGAAAGCTTTTCAAGCACGACGACTACAACTGGAAGTACTTCACGGAGCCTGTTCCCACGCTACGCGATCGTCGCATTTACTGGCCAAGAGGCAAAGCGCTCGGCGGCAGCAGTGCGATCAACGGGATGGTCTATGTCCGTGGTCACCGGGCAGATTTCGACCACTGGGCCAGTCTCGGCAATGATGGATGGCGGTGGGAAGACGTGCTTCCGTACTTCAAGCGTGCCGAGTCCAATCGACGCGTCGGGCCTCCCCTATGGGGCACCGATGGGCCGATGATCATCAGCGATCCGGCCGTGAAGCATCCCTCCGCGTTCGCCTTCTTGCAATCCGCTGCGGCCAACGGAATTCCAACACTGGACGCGATCAACGGCGTCGAGGAGCATGGTGCAGGTTTTCTGCAGGCAACCATAGCGGGCGGGGTTCGGAAGTCGGCTTACTCCGCGTACATCGAGCCGATCAAGAGTCGGCCCAATCTGGTGGTGAAGGCGAACACGCATGTGCGCCGCATCGTGATCGAAGACGGCCAAGCGACGGGGGTCGAGATCATCGACGATCTTCAAACCCGGACGATTACAGCACGCCGTGAAGTGATTCTTTGCGCCGGGGCCTTGAACTCGCCGCATGTCCTCATGCTTTCGGGTATCGGCGACGGAAGGATGTTGCATCGCTTCGGTATCCCTACGCTGGTCGACGCACCGGGTGTGGGGAAAAATCTTCAAGACCATTTCGTCGTTCGCGTTCAGGCGGAGGCAACTCGCGACAGTTCCTACAATCATGTTCTGTCGGGATGGCGTAAATATCTCGAAGGTGCCCGCTACGTCGCGACGCATCAGGGATATCTGGCTTTGGGATCTTCAATGGCTGCTGCGTTTGTTAAAAGCAGCCCAAAGGTTTCGTATGCCGATCTCGAGATCAGCTTTCGTCCCATGACCTTCCGATATCTGCCGACCGGCGCTGTTGAAGTGGACGGCTTTCCGGGCGTGAGTGCGTCGGTCTACAACATGCGTCCCGCCTCTCGCGGCGAAATCACCTTGCAGTCCGCCGATCCCATGAAGCCGCCAGCGTTCAACCCGAACTATCTCGGGGACCCTTCCGACGTCGAGGTAATGGTGGCGGGACTCAGGATGATACGTCGCATCTTCGCCGCGGAACCGCTCGCGTCGCGCGTGTTGAAGGAAATTGCGCCAGGTGCAACAGTCAAAAGCGACGAGGAGCTAACGGACTACATGGAGCGTGAAGGTCAGTGCGCGTTCCACCCGGCGGGCTCATGCAAGATGGGCAACGACAGCATGGCGGTCGTGGATTCGCGTTTGCGTGTTCACGGCGTGGATCGACTGCGCGTGGTCGATGCCTCGATCATGCCGACAGTGACATCGGGCAACACCAATGCTCCCAGCATCATGATCGGCGAGAAGGGCGCCGACATGATCCTAAGCGACGCGATGCATGTCCGAGCCGTCGTTGCGTGAGGCGTCATGTGTAGTCGGGATGGTGCTCACGTTCCGCCAATAAAGGAGTCTGGTTCGCTGCGAACGTAGGACAGACTTGTCCATGATGAATCCGGGGACCGAGGCTTATGGCAATGCCTGTTGTCTTTGGGTTCCTCTGCGAATGTCCTTTCAATGTACATCGACATGTCCATGGAGGATGCAGTCAGACAAAAAATTAGGTATACGAATTGACCGACCATGATTGAAGTCGATGTAGCGATCAGGACCGCGTGAGTATGTTCATATTTGCGGTTTAAAGATCGATGGTACGCATTCCGAATCTAAGGGTTATCGATAGAGATAAATTGGCATAGGCATTGCACTGATATCAATCGAATGCAAGATCAAAAGGAGACGAGATTGACAGACGCCATTAAAAGCACCGATGGACGCCATGGGCCGGAAGCGATCGATGGAGATGCGTCCAGGAGGTTCGGGCTCCCCCGATTTCAGCTCACACAAGAGAGCATCGTATTTCTACTGACGACCTGCATGTTTATTGCGTTTTCTGTTGTCCTGAAGGACTTCCTGACCTCCGGAAACGTTATCACCTTGCTCCGTAACGTTTCCGTTCTTGGCATGCTGGGTTTGGGCATGAGTGTGGCCGTGATTGGGCGCGGTATCGATCTCTCGATGATTGCAACGCTCGTGGTCGGGATGGGTTGGGCTTTGAAGATGACCCAGGACGGTCATGCCTTCGGCCTCTCTTTGGTCGCTGGAGCTGGATTTGTCGTGGTAGTCGGGCTGGTTGTCGGATGCATCGTGGCTTATGCGGAGATTCCAGCCGTGTTCACGACGCTTGCGATGGGGCCGGTCATTTTCGGCTTCGGAAACGCGTTCCTGTTTTCACAAGAGACCTTTCTGGCTCCCGGCGGCATCGACTGGCTTCGGCTGCTTGGGTATGGGTCGGTGTTCGGCGTCCCCATCGCGATCTATGTCTTCATCGCGTGTGCGCTGATCGTCTACTCGATCCTTCGGCTCACGCGATTTGGCAGAACCATCTATGCCATCGGTGACAACCCGGCTGCCGCGCGCCTTACCGGGTTTCCCGTTCGTTTCATCATCGTCGGCAAGTACGTGTTCACGAGCTTGATGTCGTTTCTTATCGGGCTTGTAATCGTTGCGTCCAACTCGGGTATCAACACGCGACTGTTCTACACGACGTTCGTCTACGACGTGGTGCTGGTCGTCGTGCTCGGCGGTATCGGATTGAGCGGCGGCCGGGGCGGAGTAAGAAACGTTGTGGTTGGAACGCTGTTCGTCGGGACGCTCCTGACCGGCATGACGATCATGGATTTGTCATACACAGTGCAAAACCTCGTGAAAAGTCTCGTGATGCTCGCGGCTTTGATTGTCGAAACATTCGCCAATCCGCGTGACGAACAGACGTCCCAGCAAGGTGATATCTAAATTGACGCCGCAGTCCATGCGGTCATACGAAGGAGACGAAACGATGAAACGATTGACAAGAATGATTGTAGGATGCCTTGCTTTGGCGATTGCAGCCTCTCCCGTCTTTGCGCAGGAGGGCATCGACAATGCTAAGCGGAACACTTACCTGAAAGCGGTGGCGGGTAAGCGCATCGTCTATATTCCGCTGGAAATGCGTGATAACGCGGCCGCCTGGTACAAGATCCTCAAGCGTCAGGCCGACGAACTCGGCTACACCGTGGACGTACGGGATCCGAACTGGAGCACGGACGTGGGAGCCCGTGCGCTTTCTGCCGCGATCTCTGAAAAGGCAGACCTCATCGTTCTTCAGAATCCCGACGTCCAGTCATATGCGAAGCTCATCAAGAAGGCAATGGACGAAGGCATCAAAGTAATCCAGGTCAACATGGAGTCGCTGACTCAAAGCGATACCTATGTCGGCGCGGACTGGGTGGGGATCGGCTACACCGGCGGCAGGGAGATTGCGAAGCGCTGCTCGAAAGGGAAGGGTCCCTCCAACAAGATAGCGGTCGTTACAGGTGTGCCGACCTCTTCAATCGATCTGTATCAGATGTTTGGCTTCCATAAAGCGCTCAAGGAACTGGCACCGGATATCCAGATCGTGTCGCAGCAATCTGCCGGCTACGACGCCAATAAGGCCCGCGGCATCATGAGCAGCGTGCTGCAACGTAACCCAGATCTGTGCGCAACCTTCGGCGTCTGGGACGGCCAGGACTCCGGCGTAGGCGCTGCGGTGCGAGAAGCCGGCAAGTCGAATCAGGTCTTCGTCGTCACGTCGGGAGGTGGCAACCAGACGTCTTGCGAAAAGGTGAAAGACGGATTGTTCGGAATGTTCATCGAATACGATGCCCGGATGCAAGGGGCGGCGCTCAACGTTCAGGTTTCACAGCTCCTTCAGTCGAAAGACAAGGCGGGCGCGAATCCGGTCGTGTATTACGGGCCGAATTATTTGGTCACCAAGGACACGCTAGCCTCCGATTCCTGCTGGAAGCTCGACACAATGCGCTGAGGGCGGCCAAGACCATGAGCACAATTGATACGATGCAGCGGCTGCGTTACCGCTTTTTCCCCGATCATCTGATTGGGGAAATACTTTCGAAACGCTGGACCGACAACGCAGTTCCGTTTTTCGCGCTGGCGCTTGTCGTGGCGGTGTTCGGCGTTGTGACTTCCAGCCTTTTCTCGACGGCGGGGTTATACAACCTTTCCGCGCAAATTTCGGAATTCAGTTTGATGGCATTGGCGCTGACGGTGGTAGTGCTCTCCGGCGGCATTGACCTCTCCATTAGCTCGATCTTTGCGTTATGCGCGCTGACCGTTCTCACCTCACTGAACGTCTACAACTTGGCTTTGCCGCAGGCAATTGCATTGACGCTTGCTGTAGGTGCGGCTTGTGGGGCACTGAACGGCGTCCTAATTGGCTACCTGCGACTGCGAGCTTTTTTGACGACGCTCGTGACGCTCATTCTGTTTCGCTCGGCCTACGAGATTCTGCTGCCTCAATTTGCAACGCAGGTCGTAGTGGGTTCGTCCGACTCGGCACTGTGGGCGACGCTTCAGACGGGATCGGCTTTGGGGTTGTCGTACGCGGTCTATATCGCGGGCGCCTTAGCGCTCGTGTGGCATCTGATTCTGTCCCGTTCACGGCCAGGATGGCATATCGCTGCGGTGGGCGGCTCACGACGATCGGCTTACAACGCAGGCATTCCTGTCCGGAGAGTTCTGTTCCTGACTTACGTGGCTTCAGGCGTGATGGTAGCAATTGCAGCGATCCTGTTTGGTGCGAGGCTCGGCAGTATCGGCTCCGACACGGGCGTTGGCATGGAGATCACGGTCCTGACAGCGGTCGTACTTGGCGGGACGACTTTGGGTGGCGGCCGAGGGTCGGTAGCTAAGGCGCTGCTCGGATCGGTCATCGTTCTGATCATGACCAACGGATTGTTGGAAAAGGGCGTCAGTGGAACGACGTCGGCACTTATCCTCGGCATCGTCTTGCTATTGGCAGTGTGGCTTGATGTTCGTTGGGTCAAGAATCGGCACAAGGCGATCGATAGTACCTATGTGTCTCCGGCTTATCTCAAACTGCCGGAGTGTCCCGATGCGGAGGTTGGAGCCAAGGGTGTGTACTCCGTCAACGACGCGCTTCGCAGTGCGGAAACGATTGGCCTGGGCCAAGTGGAAGGACCGGAAGACGTGCTACTCGACCGTCAGGGCAACCTTTACTCCGGATCACGTCATGGTGAGATTCATCGCTGGTTCGGGCCGGACTTCAAGCGGCACGAAATCTTTGCGCATGTCGGTGGCGCAACGCTCGGCATGAACTTTGACAAGGACGACAACCTCGTCGTTTGCGTCGGCGGGATGGGGCTATACATGGTGACGCCTTGCGCGGAAGTAGTGAAGCTCACCGACGAGACGAACCGAAGTCTGTTTTCCGTCATCGACGACTCACGAATTCGGTTGGCCGACGATCTGGACATCGCCCCTGATGGCCGTATCTTCTTCAGCGAGGCAAGCGTTCGCTATAACGATTGGGACTGGCCAGTCGACATGATTGAGAGCCGCGGCAACGGACGGCTCATCTGCTACGACCCGCGCGACAAGTCGACCCGCACTGTGGTGAGGAATCTGATCTTCGCGAACGGAATCACGTGCTTGCCAGACGGAGAGTCTTTGCTCTTTACCGAGAGTTGGGCGTGCAAGGTGAGCAGATACTGGTTCGACGGACCTAATAAGGGAAAGGTCGAGACAGTGCTCGAGAACTTGCCCGGATACCCGGATAACATCAACCGTGCCTCCGACGGGAACTTTTGGCTTTGCCTTGTTGGAATGCGCGGCCCAGCACTCGATCTGGCCATCACACAGCCCGGCTTCAGGCGGCGAATGACGAAGCGGGTCGCTCAAGCAAATTGGATGTTTCCCAACATCAACACCGGCTGCATCCTCAAGATGACGCTCGAAGGGAAGGTGCTCGAATCGCTTTGGGATAAGGGAGGGATCAATCACCCGATGGTCACTTCGTGCAAGGAGCACGAGGGACACCTCTATATCGCGGGCGTATTCAACAACCGTGTTGGAAAATGGAAAATTCCCGGTGCCGATCCGACGTGGACTGGTCCTGAAAACTATTGGGGGAAGCGAAGTGATCAATGTACTTCGTGACAAAGTCGATTCGCTGCTCGGCAGAGGGAAATACAGCGCATTCGTGCCTGTGATGGACGGCCCTCTGCAGCCCAATCAGGGGCTTGATTCTGCTGAAGTGCTGCTGTCCCAGCAACAACTCGATAACCTGACGTCGGTCGGAGACAATCTCTATTTCTCCAGCGGATCAAGCCTGATCAGGTGCGACGCGGGCGGCTCGCGGGAACAAGTGGCCACCTTTGACAGCGAAATAACCTGTATTGCGTCGGACGGTCGTGGCGCGATGGCAATCGGATTGGACGGAGCTGGCATCGCCATCCGCGGTGGCGTGCATGATGGTCGATTGATTAAGACGGTTGGGGGAGTTTCGCTCGTCTGCCCTACGGATGCACTGTTCTTTGGTCCAGACCGGTTGGTCGTTGTGAGCGGGTCTGCTACTTACTCTGCTTCACAGTGGAAGCGAGACCTGATGAACCTCGGTCGCAGCGGATCCGTCTGGGAGGTCGCTCTCGACAGCGGCGGCGAAAGATGCCTCGCAGGCGGCCTTGGCTATCCGTATGGTGTTGCCGACGCGGGCAACGCAGAGTTGCTCGTCAGCGAGGCATGGCGGCACCGGTTGTTGCGTATCGGGAGGGGAGGCGCAGCGTCGGTCATGACGGTACTCGAAGACTTGCCGGGCTACCCCTCGCGGCTCGCGCCAGCCGCCAGAGGCGGATTCTGGCTCACGCTCTTTGCACCGCGCAATCAACTGCTCGAGTTCATTCTCGGAGAGCGCAGGTATTGCGATCAGATGATCAGGACGATCGACCCCGCATATTGGATCGCGCCCTCTTTAGCGAGCGGTGTCAGTTTTAAGGAAACGCTTCAATATGGTGCAGTAAAGCGCATGGGCGTGCTGAAACCGTGGGCTCCGACTTGGTCTTATGGACTTGTCGTGTTACTGGGCGCGGATCTGAATCCTGTCGCGAGCTGGCACAGCCGCGCCGACGGCGTTCGTCATGGCGTGACGAGCGTGACCGAGCACCGTGCTCGAACGATCGTCGGCGCAAAAGGAGCGGGACTGGCCCTTGTCCTGAACGAAAGCGATCTTGCGGAGAAACTGCTTTGATGGACACTGTTCTTGAACTCAAAGGCGCGACGAAGGATTTTCGGGGTGTTTATGCGATCAAGGGTATCGACCTTAAGCTGCGTCGCGGTGAGGTCCATGCCATCCTCGGTGAGAACGGGGCTGGCAAATCGACTTTGATGAAGACGCTGGCTGGCGTATATCCGCTGAGCGCAGGCGAGATTCTCATCGACGGAAAACCGGTGGTCATCGAAACACCTGCGGCTGCGCTGAAGAAAGGCATTGCCATGGTTTTTCAGGAGACCAATCTCGTCAGCTCCATGACCGTTGCTCAGAATATTTATTTGGGCGAAGAGCGGTTCATGAACCGGCTTCGAGGCCTCTACATCCGCGCTCAAACGTTTCTGTTATCGATGAAGTTTAACGTCGACCCAACTGCGCTCGTCAGTACGCTGGGCGCCGCGCAACGCCAGATGGTCGAGGTGGCGCGAGCGGCACATCACGCCGCGAAGGTCATCATTTTCGATGAGCCGACAGCGACGCTGACGCCCGAGGAGAAGCATTATTTCTTCGGCCTCGTTCATAGGCTGAAGGAGCAAGGTATCTCGGTGCTCTTCATTAGTCACGCGCTTGAAGAGGCTCTGCAGCACTCGGACACCATCACGATTCTGCGAGATGGTGAGAAGGTTGCGACAGGACCGACTTCGACCTTCACGCGGGAGAAGATCATTCAGGCGATGATTGGTCGGGGCCTGTCGGAGGAGTTGTACGGGGCACGGAAGGGACGTGAACTACCGATTCGAAAAGCCAAGCGAAAAATCCTTAGCGTGAACAATCTTTCGATGGTCAACGTAGTGCGAAACACATCGTTCAGTGTCTACGACCGTCAGGTCACAGGTATGTTCGGGCTTGTCGGCGCGGGAAGAACCGAGACAATGAAAGTCGTCGCAGGCGCCTTGAAACGAAACTTCTTCCACGGAGGAGAGATTCGCTTTATGGGTCGGCCAGTGCGATACAGGATTCCACGGCCCGCGATGCGAGATGGCATCGTCTACGTCACCGAGGACCGTAAGCTCGATGGCTTTTTCGAGACCATGTCGATAGCGGAGAACATTCAGATTGGCGATCTTGCCAACGGGTCAAATCCGGTTTCCGTGGTGTCGACAGCGCAGGCGCGTAAGCTTGCGGAGCACTGGACGAGATCGCTGCAGATTAGGGCCATCGATTCCTCCGCAAAGGTCATTGAACTGTCCGGAGGCAATCAGCAGAAAGTGGTCATTGCCAAGTCGCTTATTCAGAAGCCCCGCCTCATTATTTTCGACGAACCAACTCGCGGGGTAGATGTCGGTTCGATCGTCGAGATTCACAACTTGATCAATCGCCTTGCCGACGACGGCATCGCCGTCGTTCTTATCTCGTCCTATCTGCCGGAGATCTTGTCGCTCTCTGATCGCATTCTGGTTGCGCGGAAAGGCCAGATTGTCGAAGAGATGAACGCGGGAGAGGCGACCGAAGAAAAGATCATGTACGCCGCAGTTCACTAAGCAGTCAGATCGTACCTCGTAGCCTGTGATGATTCCGATAAAGACGCTCCTGAATTAAAAATAGGAGAACGAAGAGAGTTCGAAATCGAGAGAACATGTGGCAAGGTTGCGCTGTTCGCTTATTGAATGAGCTAGCCGCACGAGCGAATGCATCCTTCAGGATGGACCAACGTCGTACAACAAATCGATTAATAAATACGGAGACAACCCGAATGAGAAAGCATCTTCTTGGGGCTGCGGTCCCCCTTGTTGTAACAACTGCTGCGTTTGCCCAAAATAGCGTCACGCTGTACGGCATCATCGATGAGGGCTTCGCGTTCACGAACAATGCAGCCGGACACCAGGCTTGGCAATTCCAGAGCGGCTGGGTCGCGGGCAGCCGATGGGGACTGAAGGGGGCGGAGGACCTGGGCAACGGCGTGAAGGCCATCTTCACGCTGGAGAATGGCTTCGACAATAACAACGGGCGTCTTGGCCAAGGTGGGCGCGAGTTTGGTCGGCAGGCGTACGTCGGCTTGCAATCTACTCCGTATGGCACTGTCACGCTCGGTCGGCAATACGACTCGGTTGTCGACTATCTCGCCCCGCTGACATCCAATGGCAGTACGACAGGCTTCATTTTTGCGCACCCGCTGGATAACGACAATACCGATAACACATTTCGCGTCAACAACGCCGTCAAGTTTTCAAGCATCAACTACGGCGGCGTAAAGTTTGGAGGCATGTACGCATTCAGCAACCAAGCCGGTGGCTTCTCCAACAATCGGGAGTACAGCGTCGGTGTGACATACACGGGCGCAGCGCTCTCTCTGGGCGCGGCGTATCTGCAAGCAAACAATCCAGGCGGCAACGCAAATGGCGCGTTAGCGGGTGACGACACGAACTTCGTCGCGAGTCGTCAGCAGATTTGGGGGGGTGGGATCAATTACACATGGGAGGCGGCATCGGTCGGGTTCGTCTACACCCACACGACAGTAGACTCTCCCACGGCGTCGGTTTATGTGGGTGCATTCAACATCCTTCCTAGCTCCCTCAAGTTCGATAATTTTGAAGTCAACGGCAAGTACCAGTTCACACCGGCGTTCTTCTTGACTGCGATGTACACATACACGAAGGGTACGTTCGATGCGTCGTCCGGAACGTCCAAGCCTAAATGGCATCAGGCAGCCGTGATGGCGGACTATGCGTTATCTAAGCGGACAGACGTTTATTTTCAAGCGGCCTATCAACACGTCGCCGGAGATACAACCGGGACCGCTTTAGACCAAGCTCAAGTTCCGGGTGCGGCGGGCATGTCGAGCACTACGTCCCAGGTCGTCGCTCGTGTCGGCCTGAAGCATGCTTTCTGAGTGTTCTTCGGTACGCGTGGGGACCGAACTCCCCGCGCGTCTTTTTGGTCCGACATGAATCAAAGCTCTTCCGCCTCGGCCGCCTCACGTCCGTTCCTGGGCCGGCTCTTGATACCGCTTGCCGTCGCAGGTCCCGGCGTACTCGTGATGCTGGCTGATACCGACGTCGGCAACGTTGTTTCAGCTGCGCAAAGCGGCGCCCGATGGGGTTATCGCTTGCTGCCTTTGTTGCTCGGTCTAATTCCGGCGCTTTACGTGGTGCAGGAACTTGCGTTGCGACTTGGCATGTTTACTGGGCTCGGTCATGGCGAATTGATCCGTGACGCGTTCGGTAAGCGCTGGTCGCGGTTTGCGACAGTTGGTATGAGTGTCAGTGCCATCGGTTCGGTCATCGCGCAGTTGGCCGGTGTTGCGGGAGTCGGGGAAATGTACGGTATTCCACGCGAGGTGTCCGTTCCTCTGGCCGCCGTAAGTATCGCTGGCATTGTATTAAGCGGTTCGCACCGGCGGGTCGAGCGTGCAGCGCTGGCGATTGGTCTAGTGGAGCTAACGTTCTTCTTCGTCGCATGGAAATCCCATCCCAACATGGGGATTATCGCGCGACATACGCTGGACCAGCCAGTGTCCGATCGTGACTACTTGTACTTCGCTGCGGCATTAGTCGGCGCATCGATCAATCCCTGGATGATCTTTTATCAACAATCAGCGATGGCCAGACAGAGAGTACGTTTCTCGGATTACTCGCTGGCTCGCGCAAGTACGTTATGCGGCGCGGCACTGACTCAGTTGCTGACCGCCGCCGTGATGGTCACGGTCGCCGCAAAAGTTGGCGATGCGAAGACCATTATTGGATTTAAATCGATTCAACAGCTTTGCGACGTGATGGCTTACCCGATTGGAAATAGTGTCGAGCGATCGGTCATTTCCGCAGGCTTGGTCGGCTCGGCACTTGTGGCGGCGCTTGTTGCCTCCTTGTCGATGGTATGGGGTATGCGCGAGGCAGCACAGGCGGATAGCCCTGCGGGGTGGTGGGTGTCTCCAGTCTATGGGGTTGCAATTTTAGGTGGGGTTGGAGTCGTCATTTGGGCGCCAGATCCGATCGGCCTGAACATTATTCTCCAAGTGTTGAACGCATGCCTGCTGCCGCTTGCATTAGGGTTGCTCGTAGCGCTTGCTGTTCGCGCATTGCCCAGGTGCCGTCAACTGCGGGGAACCTACCTATGGTGCGTTATCTGTGTGGCATGCGGGCTATCTGTGCTTGGCCTGTTCGGCGGCTTTTCCGGGCTGCTGTGACGGATGTTGCCTATTGATGAACCTGCCTTATAGAGGCATGCGCATCTTAGGTATGGTCAGTCGACATGAGGGTAGATACATTGATCAGTTACGGACATCGTCTATTCACATCTACCGAAGAACGCAAATGTCGATTCCCAATATGGTCGAGTTGACTCGACGCGAATTCCTGCTGGTTTCCACTGGCGCCGTGGCGGCGATCGTCGTGCCTAAAATGGCGCAAGCCTCGGATTCCGCAGAGACACCATCGGGGCAATCCATTGCTAAGGTGTCGCTTACTATCAACGGCACGTCGCACGCGCTGGAACTCGACACGCGAACCACGCTACTCGACGCACTCCGCGAACATTTGCATCTCACCGGCACGAAGAAGGGGTGCGACCAAGGGCAGTGCGGAGCGTGCACGGTGCTTGTCAACGGACGGCGGATTAACTCGTGCCTGACGCTCGCCGTCATGCACGAGCACGACGCCATCACGACCATAGAAGGATTTGGCACGCCGCATCATCTGCATCCTATGCAAGCTGCGTTCGTCAAACACGACGGTTTCCAATGCGGTTACTGCACGCCCGGGCAAATATGTTCGGCCGTCGCAGTGCTCGAAGAGATCGAGGCAGGAGTGCCGAGCCACGTCAGTGTAGACCTCTGTGCGCGACCACAGACGACGACCTTTGAAATTCGCGAACGCATGAGCGGCAACATCTGCCGCTGCGGTGCCTATTCGAACATTGTCGAGGCCGTCGAAGAAGTCGTGGGGAGCCGAGCATGAAGCCCTTCACGTATGAGCGCCCGAATTCACCTGCTGCGGCCGCAGCTGCTCTGACACGCCATCCGAATGCGAAATTCATCGCCGGTGGAACGAACCTGCTCGATCTGATGAAACTGGAGATCGAGACGCCTACCCATCTGATCGATATCAACGGTCTTCGATTAAACCGAATCGAGCCGACGCAGGACGGCGGCTTGCGGATTGGTGCGCTAGTGCGCAATACTGATCTCGCCGCGAACGATCGTGTGCGTCGTGATTACGCTTTGCTCGCGCGTGCTCTTCTGGCTGGCGCCTCGGGTCAGCTGCGCAATAAGGCGACGACTGCGGGGAATCTTCTGCAACGCACTCGTTGTCCCTATTTTTACGATATCAACCAGCCTTGCAACAAGCGTCGTCAAGGCAGCGGATGCGCGGCCATCGACGGCTTTAGTCGCCAACATGCGGTCATCGGCGGGAGCGAATATTGCATCGCTACCCACCCCGGTGACATGTCCGTCGCGCTGCGTGCGCTCGATGCCACGATCGAAACCATTCACACTGGCGGACAGGCGCGACGCATACCTATTGCCGACTTTTATCGTTTGCCTGGCAACACACCGAACATCGAAAATTCCTTGAATCCTGGCGAACTCATCACCGGTGTGACGCTGCCCGCGCCAGTCGGCGGCGTGCATGTCTATCGCAAGGTGAGGGATCGAGCGTCATATGCGTTTGCGTTAATTTCGGTGGCTGCAATCGTTCAACCAGACGGTTCGGGGCGGGTCGCACTTGGCGGGGTTGCGCCACGGCCGTGGCGCGTTGAGGCTGCGGAAACGCAGATGCAGCAGAGCGCCAAAGTTGTTGCCGCCACCTTGTTAGCTGACTCCACACCGACCGCGGCGAACGCTTTCAAGCTGATGCTTGTCGAACGTACGCTCGGTGCGGTGCTTGCTGAAGCGAGGGCTTGACGCAATGAAATTCGACGCACTCGCTACCGTCAATCCGATCGACCAGTTGCAAGTTGTCGGCAAGCCCGTCGACCGGTTCGAAGGACGGCTCAAGACCACCGGTCGTGCGACGTACGCCTACGAGCAAAATGAGGCAGCGCCGGATGCAGCATACGGCTATATCGTAGGAGCCGGAATTGCGAAGGGCAACATCGCCACGATTGATGTATCCGACGCGAAACGTGCGCCGGGTGTGCTCGCCGTTGTAACAGCGCAAAACGCGGGCAAGATTGGAACAGGCGAGTTTTATATCGACCGGCCGCTCGCGGGACCGCAGATCGATCACTATCACCAGGCGATCGCTCTTGTCGTGGCCGAGACGTTTGAAGCTGCACGGTCGGCAGCAGGACTCGTGCGTATAAACTACGTGCGCGGCGAAGGTGCTTTCGACCTGGCGGCGGTCAAGGATACGGCGTTCACTCCGAAGCAAGGCGCATTCGGTCCGCCGCCGCAAACGGCCGTCGGTGACTTCGAAGGGGCGTTCGCCGCGGCGCCAGTCACACTCGACGAGACTTACTCGACACCCGACCAGAGTCACGCAATGATGGAGCCGCACGCGACCATCGCAATTTGGCAGGGACCTCAACTGACCTGCTGGAGTCCGATTCAGCAACTTAATTGGGGCGTGCGGGACCTGGCCCGCATTCTCGGCTTGCCTGCCAACAATATCCGCATCATCACGCCCTACATCGGCGGAAGCTTCGGCGGCAAGGGCACGATTCTCTCGGATTGCGTAATGGCCGCACTTGGCGCGCGCGCGGCGGGACGACCCGTTAAGGTCGCGCTCCAACGCTCGCTAATGTTCAACAATACGACGCACCGCCCGGCTACCATCCAACGCATTCGCCTCGGCGCGACGCCGGACGGAATGCTGACCGCCATCGGCCATGAGAGCTGGTCCGGCAATCTTCGTGGCGGCCGGCCTGAGTCGGCGACCACCTCGACGCGCCTCCTCTATGCTGGTGCGAACCGGATGACGCATCTTCGCCTCGCTGTTTTGGACCTTCCCGAAGGCAATTCGATGCGGGCGCCGGGAGAAGCGACGGGCATGATGGCGCTTGAAATCGCGATGGACGAAATGGCGGAAAAACTCGCGATCGATCCGGTTCAATTTCGCGTTCAGAACGACACTCAAGTCGATCCGGAGAACCCGCAACGAACGTTCTCGGCCCGAGAGCTTGTTCAGTGCTTGCGGACTGGCGCCGAACGCTTCGGCTGGAGCGCGCGCGAGGCTCGACCGGGAATGAAGCGTGAAGGGCGCTGGCTTATCGGCATGGGGATGGCTGCCGCGATCCGCGGCGCACCGGTTGTGAAATCGGCGGCGCGGGTGCGACTCGACAGAGACGGGGTGGTCACAGTCGAAACGGATATGACTGACGTAGGAACCGGGAGCTATACCATCATCGCCCAGACGGCCGCGGAGATGATGGGCGTGGAAATCGATAAGGTAGTCGTCCGCTTGGGCGACTCGCGTTTCCCGGAATCGCCGGGCTCCGGCGGCCAATGGGGAGCGGCGTCTTCTACGGCGGGCGTCTACGCGGCGTGCATGAAACTGCGCGAAGCCGTACTGGAGCGGATCGGCTTCGAAGGCAGTGTCGCCGAATTCGCAGGAGGGCGGGTACGCGCGGAGGGCCGCGCCGTTTCTCTAGCCGAGGCGGCGATAAAGGGTGATCTGGTCGGTGAGGACGAGATGGAATACGGCGATCTCGCAAAGCGTTACGCTCAACAAACGTTTGGCGCGCACTTCATCGAAGTCGCAGTGGATTCGTCCACCGGTGAAATTCGGATCCGGCGAATGCTGGCTGTCTGCGCGGCGGGGCGGATCATGAATCCGAAGACCGCGCGCAGCCAGGTAATCGGCGCGATGACGATGGGTGCAGGCGCTGCGTTAATGGAGGAACTCGTCGTCGACAAGAAGCGGGGGTTCTTTGTGAATCACGATCTCGCTGGCTACGAAGTGCCGGTTCATGCCGACATCCCGCATCAGGAAGTGATCTTTCTCGACGAGGTGGATCCAACAATCTCACCGCTCAAGGCGAAAGGCGTCGGGGAGCTAGGCATATCGGGTGTTGCTGCAGCGATTGCCAACGCCGTGTACAACGCCACCGGCGTGCGCGTACGAGAATATCCGGTTACCCTCGACAAGCTTCTCGACAGATTGCCTGTCGTCACGTGAACGGCGTCCACGTCCGCTAAACGCTTTCGGGAGGAAATCCACGAAAGTAATCACGCGGAGCATCGTTCGCTTTCAATCAGATGCCGAACGCGTGACAGGTCAGCGTCGATGAGCTTGGTTCGTCCGAACAGTTCCGCGAGCCAGTCGACGAAGACGCGAACCCGGCGGGATTCGTGGCGCCCCTTTACGTAAGCAACGGAGACTGGCGTCGGCGCGGGTTTGAACGGGTGCAAGACTTCCTGCAACCGTCCGGCTTCAATGAAAGGCTGGGCCACGATGCGCGCGGGTTGTATAAGCCCAAGACCCTGCAGTCCGGCCGTGACATATGCGTGTTCATCGCTTGACGCAAGAAAGCCGCGGACCTCGGCTACGCGCGACACGCCGTCCACCTGAAAATCGAGGCCCGCGACCTGTCCGTTCTGCTCGGACATGCACTTGACGGCTACATGGTCACCCAGTTCATCGAGATCGCGTGGGACGCCTTTGCGCAGCAGATACTCCGGGCTGGCACACGTGACATAGTCGAGACTGCCGAGACGCCGCGCGACGAGCAGCGAGTCGGGAAGCGCTCCGAGCTGGATGCTGCAATCGACGCCTTCCGCTACGAGATCGACATCGCGATGACTGACGCCCATGGCGAGGTCGATGAGCGGATAACGCTCGTGAAATTCTTGAAGCGCCGGCAGCACGACCGCCGTCGCGGCGACCCATGGCATTTCAACACGCAGGCGTCCACTTGGATTTTGGCGTTGGTCGCGAAGGCTTGCTTCGAGCGCATCGACATCGGCAAGGATGTGCGAACAGCGATCGTAGTACTCAGCTCCCTCGATAGTCACGCTGAGGCGCCGCGTGGTGCGAATCAGCAACTGAGTACCGAGCATGGATTCGAGCTGCTGCAAGATCCTCGTTGCGGTGGCGGTTGGAATGTCGAGCGATTGCGCTGCGCGCGTGAAGCTGTTGGTTTCGACGATGCGCACGAAGGTGCGCATGGCCTGGATACGATCAGTCATCGAAGAGCTCCGTTGCTATGCGGTTCGAGATCGATTACGCCGTGCTGCGGCTATCCGCTGTTGGCGAATACCAGTGAACAGGCGGACGGCTTGCGACATCGCATCGACCTGCGCCGTCTGCTTCATGTTCGACGCGATGCTCCGGGCAATTCGACGGATCGAGGGCGTTAGTTGATTGAAATCATAAGATCAGGACGTTCTTTGAAAAAGACTTTCCGGTCGACAAGTCGTAGAAACACCGCTCATGAATCTCCTGGTTCATACAACGTACTCGCACGGTTTGCAATGAATTAATGAGCGAATTTCATGGTTGTATGCAGATTATCCACCCTATTCACGAGGGAAAAAACCAGATAAATTGTAAGGTAGTTGTTGGCTTTCGAGACGAATCCACGTCGTCTTGCGATTGCTGATCTTGCAACCGTTCTCGCAGAGGCATCAGATGAGCCTATTCAAACCAATCTTGATGTCGGTCCTGCTTTGCGTCTCCGTAAGCGCGCATACGGATTCATCCGCGCCGCCGACGATTGCCGTAATCAAGAAAGATTCGTTGACGCAGTCCGATGGATCAGCCAGTTCGTTCTCGGGCTCGGTGCTCGTCACTCAACTCTTTCCGGCCAAAAATCCTTCGCGTGTATCGGGCGGCCTCGTCACCTTTCCGCCAGGCGCGCGGTCGGCATGGCATACCCATCCGCTGGGACAGACGTTGGTTATCACGGCAGGCACCGGTTGGGTGCAGGAATGGGACGGGAAGAAGCAGGAGATGAAGGCGGGCGACATCGTCACAATTCCACCTGGCGTCAAGCACTGGCATGGCGCGGCCGCGACCACGAGCGTTTCTCACATCGCGATTCAGGAAGCGGTCGACGGTAACAACGTCCAATGGATGGAAAAGGTCACAGACGAGCAATACGGCAACTAAACATCGGGAAATCATTCATGAAGCTGTTCCTGTTATCAACTCTGACTCTTTGCGCAGCCCTATCTGCCTGTTCGACGGTGCAAAGGAATGCTGCAACGGCGCCTACGCTCTCGGACATGAACGCCGTCTCGCCAGCGCTCGCGCATTACACCGAGGATGTTGTAATTGGCGAGTTGTGGAAGCGACCCGATCTCTCATCACGAGATCGCAGTGTGGTGACGCTCTCGGTGCTCATCGCATTGAATCAAACAGTCGAGTTGCCCTATCACCTCAATCTTGCGCTCGACAACGGTGTAAAGCCCGGCGAGATCTCCGAGATCATCACGCATCTCGCGTTCTATTCGGGCTGGGCCAATGCCACGTCGGCGGTGGGCATAACCAAAGCTGTGTTCGAAAAACGCGGCATTACGGCCGATCAGATTCCGCCAGCTGTGGGCGATCGGCTGCCGATCGACGAGGCAGCGGAAGCGCGGCGGGCGAACGGCGTTCAGCAGAATTTTGGCAGGATTGCTGCTGGCGTCGCGCAGTTCTCAACCGACGTTCTGTTCCGCGATCTGTGGCTGCGGCCCGGACTCACGCCTCGCGATCGAAGTCTTGTGACGGTAAGTGCCCTCGTCGCGACGGGACAGATCGCTCAAATCGGCTACCACCTCAACCGGGCAATGGATAACGGGCTGACGCGCGCGCAAGCATCGGAGGCGATGACGCAACTCGCCTTTTACGCGGGTTGGCCGAAGGTGTTTTCGGCGCTGCCGGTTGTGAAGGAGGTACTAGAGAAGCGCGCGGGTTGAAGCTCAAGACACGTCTACGGATCAGTCTGTGTAGCGCAGCGTCTCCACGATCAGCGAAAGCGCGGCCGACGATTCGCGCCGGCTTGCGTAGCAGATGTGCAGACCGGGGAAAGTCGGGCACCAGTCTTTTAGCACGGACCGAAGCCGGCCGCTCTCGATATGTTCCCGTGCCATCTCCTCAGGTACGTATGCCAGGCCAAACCCGGCTAGCGCGGCATCCAGCACGGGATAGATGCAGTTGAAGGTCCACGGCCCGTCCACGCGTACCTGAACATTGCGCTTGCCTTTTTTGAGCTCCCAGGCATACAGACCGCTCCTAGCCGAGAAACGCACATTGATGCATGCGTGCCGGGTAAGATCCGAAGGAATCTTCGGAGCCGCGTGTTGGTCGAGGTAAGAAGGCGCGCCGACGATCGCAACCTGGATGTCCGGCGAGATGCGTACCGCACTCATGTCTTTGGCGATCTGATCGCCAAAGCGAATACCCGCATCGAAACGCTCCGAGACGATATCGGTCAGGCCGGGGTCGATCGACATCTCGATTTTCAACTCGGGATACTGCGGCTGAAGTTTCGATAGCTTGGGCCAGAGAACCGAGTTCGCCGCGAAGTCGGACGTCGTGATGCGAACCGTGCCTGCAGGTTTGTGTCTGAGTTCGTCAAATGCGGCGAGCTCGTCGGCGATTACGTCGAACCGTGGCGCGACCCGTTCGATCAGGCGGTGTCCGGCTTCGGTGGGTGCCACGCTGCGAGTAGTGCGAGTAAGCAGCCGCAGTTCCAATCTGGCTTCTAGCGAGCTGATTGTATGGCTCAAGGCGGATTGCGAAACGCCCAGCTTCGCTGCGGCGCGCGTGAAGCTTCGTTCGTTGGCAACGGCTAGAAAAGCGATGATGTCCCGGAAATTTTCGCCTGACATAAGAGACTCAAAGTATGAAGGTTTTGCGGTTTGGGCTGACTCGGCTTCGGAGCAGAAACACGGGCCGGTTGTTCAAAGCTTGAAACGCAACGCATCGACAAGCAACGTGAACGCACGCGAAGGTTGCCGACGATTGGGGTAGTAAAGATGAAGTCCCGTCCAGGTAGGACACCAGTCTTCAAGCACCGTGACAAGTTCGCCATCGCGCACGAAAGGGTCAACAAGGTCCGCTGGCAGATAGGCAAGTCCGAATCCTGCCTTCGCCGCTTCGAGGATGTCGTACGCATTGTTGAACACAAGCGGACCGTCCGTGCGCGCATTGACCACGCGCTTGCCCTTAACGAATTCCCATTCATAGAGACCGCCTCGAGTCGATAACCGTAGGCGGATGCAAGCGTGATTTGTCAAGTCGTGCGGTGTCTTGGGTGGCGTGTGTTTGGCAAAGTAGGCCTTTGACGCGACGACGGTGTTGCGCACGTCGGGGCCGATCCTTACCGATATCATGTCCTGCGCCAGTTCCTCGCCGAATCGCACGCCAGCGTCGTAGCCTTGCGCAACGATGTCGACACTTGCATACTCGTTGACGAGTTCTACTTTGATATCCGGATAGAGCGGAAGGAAATTCAGCAGCTTTGGCCAGAGAGTGCTTCTTATCGCATAGTCGATCGCGGTGACGCGAATCGTGCCGATGGGTTTCTCGCGAAGGTCGCTTAAGGCGCGGATCTCGGCTTCGATCTCGTCGAATTCTGGCGCTAAACGGTCGAGCAAACGCTGCCCGGCAGCCGTAGGTGCGACGCTTCGGGAATTCCGCATGAGCAACCGAACGCCCAGTTTCGCCTCAAGCGCGCGGACGTTGTAGCTCAATGCAGGTTGCGTGACCTGAAGTTGGGCGGCGGCACGCGTGAAGCTCCCGGCTCGCGCAACGGCAATGAAGGCCATCAGGTCGCTGAAGTTGTCGCGTGGCATTAAGGAGACCCTTGTAACGGATACAGAGATTTTATCGTCATGGTTTTTCTCGACCCCAGCATCCTTTGCTGATGGGAGGCGCGCGCTTTCCGCGTAGACTTGCCGAAAGTCGGCGGATATATGCATCGTTCTTATCGTTATAAGCTGACTGAGAAGCTTCGTCAATCGTGTGCTGACGGTTAGAATCGAGTCGTAGTGACATGACGCCAAGGCAACGACTAGCAAAGCCGGACCAATTAAACAGCTAGGTCAACGCTCGACCGTCAGATGATCGATCAGGTCGATAAGGAATACATAATAGTAAGCTGTGAGCTTCTCTTAAGTCTATGGATTGAAAAGTTGAGGACCAAAATGCTTCTTGTCAGAAAGTCGATGCTTATCGCAACGGCTGTGGTCGCGCTGGTATCGCACGCGGATGTTTGCAACGCAAGTAGTGTCGCCCAAGGCGCGAACGTGGCAGGTTCGCAAAAGGTCGCGTTCTACACCGGTCAGGTCAAGTTGGTCGCGAATCTTTATCTTCCTCCCGGCTACGATCGTTCCAGGAAATATCCGGCAATCGTGGTCGTGCATCCTTGGGGGGGTGTGAAAGAGCAAACGTCTGGCTTATACGCACAGAAGTTGGCGAGAGAAGGCTTCGTGACGCTTGCATTCGACGCATCACATTACGGTGAGAGCGGCGGTCAGCCTCGTGATCTGGAAGATCCGGCCAACCGCGTGACGGATATTCGAAGTGCCATCGGCTATTTGAGCAAGCTACCGCTGGTCGATGCGAACCGGATCGGGGCGCTCGGCGTATGTGCAGGTGGAGGCTATACGTTGAACGAAGCGCAGACCGATCTTCGCGTGAAAGCGGTAGCGAGCGTCGTCGCGTATGACATCGGAGAGGCTACCCGATCAGGTATCCAAGGATCGCCGGTGTCGGATGAAGGTCGCCGCGATCAGCTTAGAAGCATCGCAGAGCAACTAAACAAGGAAGCAGCCGGCGAGCCGGTATTAACGCAGCAACTTCTTCCGTCGCGGGATGGTGTCACCACAGAAACGCCAAACTTCATTCGCGAAGCCACGGACTACTACCTGACGCCGCGCGGCGCACATCCGAACGCGAAGAATCGTTATGTGGTCACGAGTCCGTTGCTGCATATGGCGTATTACCCACTCGAACATATGGACCTCGTCTCACCGAGGCCTGTGCTGCTCATCGCTGGCGAGAAGGCTGAAACACTCAGCTTTAGCCAGACGGCGTACGTTAAGGCAAAGCAGCCGAAGGAACTGATGATTGTTCCTGGCGCAACGCACTTCGATATGTACGACAAGCCGGAGTACGTGATGCCGGCCGTCAGCAAGCTTGCTGACTTCTACCGAAAAAACCTTTGACGCCAGCGGATGCGGCGCTCATCAACCCGTTCAAGGGAGTATATACATGAGTCTCAATTTTCATGGCCGAGTTGCATTGGTCACCGGCGCCGCTTCAGGCATGGGATTAGCAACTGCAAAGGCGTTCGCGAAAGCCGGTGCGTCGGTTGCATTGGCGGACGTGAACGGGAATGCCGCACAGGCCGCCGCGGATGAACTGAAGGCGGCTGGCTTCAAGGCTATCGGAATTTCGTGCGATGTGGCGGATATCAGCCAGGCGGAGTCGATGGTGCACCAGACCGTTTCCACCTTCGGTCGCCTCGACGCGGCCTTCAATAACGCGGGTGTGCAGAGCCCGGTTGCGGAGACTGCAGATGCGGAACCCGGTGACTACGACTTCGTGATGGGTGTCAATCTTCGCGGAATCTGGAATTGCATGAAATTCGAGTTGCAGCAAATGCGCTCGCAGGGAAGCGGCGCGATCGTCAACAATTCGTCGCTCGGCGGACTCGTCGGCATTGCCGGCCGCGGTATCTACCATGCGTCGAAGCACGGCGTCGTTGGATTGACGAAGAGCGTCGGGCTGGAGTGCGCACCGCAGGGCATTCGGGTCAACGCGATCTGTCCGGGCATCATCGAGACGCCAATGGTTGCGGGCATGCTGAAGAGTCAGCCCTCGGCGATGGCCGAACTCATGAAGGAAGTCCCGATTGGACGACTCGGACGTGCAGAAGAGATCGCAGATGCGGTGCTCTGGTTGTGCGGTCCGACCTCGACTTTCGTAATTGGCCACGCCTTGCCTATCGATGGCGGATACACGGTTCGCTGAGTTCACGGACGTTTAAAAGGATACTGACCAGATGCTGCGTGTGAAAATGCACAAGATCGGGGCCGTAACACTCGTCGGACTCGGTGTGATTATTCTGATGCTCGGAATTGCGCTGCTGGGCGGAGGCGTCTATCTGATCGTGCTCGGCGGATCATGGTACTTCGCGATCGCGGGTTTGTTGCTGTCGACGGCGGGCCTGCTGATCGTTCGCCGCCGGCCTCGCGGTGTCGCTTTGTATATGTTGGCACTCGTCGTAACGATCGCATGGGCAATCTGGGAAGTCGGGTTCGCTTTCTGGCCGCTATTCTCGCGACTGTTCTTGTTCGTCGTGCTCGCGCTGCCGCTTCTATTGCTCATCCAATCGTTTCATGCCGGACCCCGTCCGCGTTCGATGAAGTTTGCTTACCCGGGTGCTGCCGTTGTCGCCGTAATTCTAGCCGCGACGCTCTACGCGTCTCTGCAGCCGCGCCCCATTTTGCAGGCTGGCGGCGCATCACCGCCCGTCGCGGGACGCGCAGTAGGCGCGGTCGCGGGCGCCGACTGGCGCTACTATGGGCGCACGCCGTCTGGCACGCGCCATTCCGTTGAAAGTCAGATCACACCCGAGAACGTGGCGGGTCTGCAGATCGCCTGGACCTACAGGACCGGAGAGATACCGGGCCCCAAAGCGGGGCACGTGGTCACACCGCTTTATGTCGATGGTCGGCTTTACGGCTGCACGCAATCGAGCCGACTGTTCGCGCTCGATGCAGAAACGGGCCGGGAACTGTGGCAGTTCGATTCACATGCACAGGCGAATAACGTGTATCCACGATGCCGCGGCGTTGCGTATCACAGCGATGCAACTGGCGGTGCGGGCGTGAGCAATCGGGCACCGGCTGTAGAAGCTTTGTGTACGCGTCGAATCGTTTCCACGACGGTAGATTCGCGCCTGATCGCCGTCGATGCCATCACGGGCAAACCCTGCACAGACTTCGGTGTCGGCGGAAGCGTGAGCCTGCGCACGGGCATGGGTAATGCCGATCCCGAACTCTATTTTCCGACTGCGGCTCCAACGGTCGTGCGAAACTTGGTCGTGGTCGGGGGACTGGTTTGGGACAACCAGAAAGTCGGAGAGCCATCCGGCGTCGTTCGGGCGTTCGACGTACACACCGGGGCGCTGGTCTGGGCTTGGGATCTCGGCAATCCCTCCATCACTCGCTTGCCGCCGGCAGGCGAGAGCTATACGCGAGGCACGCCAAACGTTTGGTCTACGCCCTCGTTCGATGATTCACTGGGGCTGATCTATTTGCCCACGGGCAACGCCACACCAGACTTCTGGGGCGGGCATCGATCCGAAGCGGACGACCGATACTCCTCGTCCATCGTCGCTCTGGATATCGATACCGGCCGAGAGCGTTGGCATTTTCAGACTGTCCATCATGATCTCTGGGATTACGATGTCCCTTCGCAGCCCGCGCTCTACGACGTACCTGACGGCCACGGCGGCACAGTGCCTGCCCTCATCCAGACCACCAAGCGCGGCCAGATTTTCATGCTGGACCGACGTAACGGCCATCCTATTGCCAAGGTAGAGGAAAGACATGTTCCGCAAGGCGGCGTGGCCGACGACAGGATTTCGCCTACTCAGCCGTATTCAGTGGGCATGCCCGCATTTGGAAATGAGCCGCTAAGCGAGAGGCGCATGTGGGGTCTTACGCCGTTGGATCAGCTTGTGTGCCGGATTGAATTTCGCCAGGCCCGTTACGAGGGCGAATTCACGCCTCCGAGCGAGCGGCGGACAATTCAGTATCCAAGCTGGCTTGGCGGCATGAACTGGGGTTCCGTTTCCATCGCTGAGAATCTGGGCTACCTGATCGTCAACGATACACGGGTTCCCATCTGGAACCGCATGCTTCAACGCAGTGCCTACGATAAGGCCAACGTTACGAACGGCGGTCACGAAGGGAGTGCTCCGCAGACTGGAACGCCATGGGGCATCGAGCAGGGGCGGTTCCTTTCGCCACTCGGCATCCCATGCCAGGAACCACCATACGGCACCATCAGCGCGGTGGATCTGTCGACGCGCAAGGTCGTCTGGTCGATGCCGCTGGGAACCACCCAGGAAACGGGCCCGCTAGGCATCGCCACGCATTTGCCGATTCCTATTGGCATGCCAACCCGCGGCGGGCCGGTGACGACGTCTTCGGGAATTGTGTTCATGGCGGGATCGCAGGACCTAAATTTAAGGGCACTCGACGTACGAACAGGCAGACAACTTTGGGAAGGCAGCTTGCCTGTCGGTGCGGAAACGACGCCAATGACATATATCTCGTCACAGAGCGGCCGGCAATTCGTGGTGATCAGCGCAGGAGGTAATTCTGTAACCACCAAGAAAGGCGATTTCGTGGTGGCCTTTGCCTTGCCCAAGTAAAAGAGAATGAGCAGTGCGGTTCTGAGCTTTCAACGCGTGATGCAAGGACGGCAATCGAACGTTCACATGCGACACTCTAACCAGATAGGATGGCGGACCGAAAGCTGCCTCGGTCTGCCATCTTAGTTGGCATCTCTTCGGCGCAGGGGCTCGTGAGAAAAATTGTAACGTTCATCCATGCTCATAGCGAGGGGCCGTAAAAGTCGAGATCATTGCAAGTCCTTTTTTAGAAGTGAAAGCCCTTGGCCGCCGAGTAATGCGCTGGCCGCTCAGCGCCTCGCAAACATCCTCGCTTCAACTCACTCAAGGTGATTTTCTTTAGGCGCCTGCGAAACGAACTGATGTTGGCAGAGCTTCGCAAAGACCGCAATGAATCCCGCTACATCGCGACTAGATCTAAAAAGGGGATGTCTACGGAAGTTCTTTATGAAGCATTCGCCGCAAGGGTTTCGCGCTGATCAGCAAGCTTCGGTGCCGCATTCCATACTTGCGGCACCATCGAACAACACAAATTGCCTTTGCAATATGTCGTCTCGACGACGGCGCGCGCAAGGCGTCCCGGCTTCGCCAGTTCGATGATGCATGAGTGGTGATCCGGCTCGCGCCTGCGCCAAGTTTCCCATCTCTCGCCAACGTGCCGCAGGCGGAAGTGCCTCGTGTCAATGTTGAAGCCTACAAGTACGCTCGGCACGCCGAGGTTGAGTACGCAAAGTTGTAGCCGCTCACACGCTTGCGACGCGATTCCCATCCATTTGCCGTTGTCGTCCTACTTGTTGGGCACGATGATCGCGGTCTCGGTGTTCAGCATGCGCGCCATTGACGCGAGGATTATCGATGGTCTGCACGGCCGCCGCGCAGTGACGCAGATCGTCCAGATTGATACCACGACGCGCGAAAACAGGCGCATTGGCGAGATTGTGTACCTGGCCATGTTACGAGTAGCGATAATCAGGCCTTCGAGGTCCACGTCTGCGTGCCGCGAATATCGAATCGAAGATGCTCGTTGGTGGCGGAACATCTTCGCGAGAGGCAGTGCGCATCTGCAACGCGTGGAAGTGCTGCATCAGCAATTGCTGGAGCTCGAATAGGCTAGCTACGCCTAGGAAATGTCGTGACGAATTTTGCGACCGGAATGCCGCAATCGAGCCAGAAGCCGACACTGGACTGCTGATGGCACATGGCCGCTGCACGTGATAAATGGGACATGCATTTTCGGCGTCAGGTTTAGCCCGCTTGAAGAGCGCTAGCGTCGCCGTGCAACAAACGACGGCGTCGCCCTGGGGCTTAGCAGTTCCAACCAAGGAGAGACGGGATGTGTAGCCGAGGCAGAGATATGCGCGTTGCCCAGTTACACAAAACACGACACAACGGGAAGGGACGGCCGCGTCTCCAACCAGGCAACCGCCGGGGACCCGCAGGCCCACCCGCGTCTCCTCGAGCGGTTGCGGCTCCTTATAAGGCAGTTTAAGCCATCGTCTGTCGTCCTTCGACTGGATAGTTTGGATCCGTATAACCGGGCGTCGACGCATGCCCTGGAGGAACCAGACTGTCGACGAATTGTTCGTCTTCGGGTCCGAGTTGCAGTGTTAGTGCATCCATGTAGCTATCCCAATGCGCTTCTGTGCGCGGACCGGCGATAGTGGAACTCACGAGTCTGTTCTTTAACACCCATGCGATAGCAAACGCAATTGCAGTCGTACCGCGCTCAGCAGCATGCGTCGCGACTTTTTGCGCGACGGCGAGCGATTCCGGTCGCCACTCGGTCTGCTGAATGCGCTTGTCGCCTCGGCCCGCGCGCGAATCAGGAGGCGGGGCACCGTTGAGCGCATATTTGCCAGTCAGCACGCCACGTGCGAGCGGGCTGTAAGGCACCACACCGATGCCGTAATGTCCGGCAGCAGGCATCAGTTCGACCTCTGCCGTGCGATCCACCATGTTGTACACCGGCTCAAGCGCAACCGGGCGATCAATGCCAAGTTGATCAGCGAGACGAACGACTTCCGCAACACGCCAAGACCGAAAATTGGACAAACCAAAGTAACGCACCTTCCCCTGACGAATGAGGTCACCAATCGCCCGCACGCCTTCTTCTAGAGACGCATCGTTGAGCGAGCGATGAAAGTAGAGAACGTCAATGAAATCGGTACCCAAGCGCTTCAGACTGGCATCGACCGTCTGGTAAATCCATTTGCGCGATTGCCCCTGTTCGTTGGGGCGAGCTGAAGCAGACGCCGGGTAACCAAACTTGGTCGCCACGACCCAGTCGTCGCGTCGCTGCGCGATCGCCCGACCAACGATCTCCTCGGACCGGCCCGTGTGATAAACGTCGGCGGTGTCGAGGAAATTGATGCCTTGGTCGAAAGCCTTGTCGATAATCCGGTGCGATGTGGCTTCATCCGTTTCGCCGCCAAACATCATTGCCCCCAGACATAGGGGCGAAACCTTGAGGGCGCTGCGACCCAGATATATATAGTCCATCATAATCTCCATGCAGGGCTGGGCCTGCGGTTGCGAAAGCGCTACCTTCCTGTTGCAGGTAGCGCGCGCGGTGTTCGTCAGAGATAGATGATAGACCGTCGATGATCAGTGATAAATCCTTTGAAATCGCAAGCTCCCATGAACTGGCTTCATTAATTGCATGTCATGTCTTCGATCCGTCATTGCGATAGCGGATTGCGTCGATGATCACCGTCATCGCCCGAGAGAACTCTCGACGGTTCGCGTAACAGGCGTGCAAACCTGGAAAGACGGGACACCAGTCCTCCAGTACCTTCACGAGAAGCCCCGCTGCGACATGCTGCTGGGCCAAGTCTGCTGGAACGTACGCGAGTCCATATCCCGACAGCGCCGCTGCCAACATTTGGTAGGTCCCGTTAAATGCGAGTTGCCCATCGACTCGAACCTGCACCTCTCGGTTCCCCTTCTTGAGCTCCCAGGGATAGAAGCCACCCAACGTCGGCAGACGCAGATTTATACACTGGTGCCCAGTGAGATCCTGGGGTTTCTTCGGACGTACATGTTTCTCGAGGTATTCCGGCGTACCAACAATTGCCATACGCATTTGCGGTGCAAGGCGCACCGCGATCATGTCTTTGGCGACCTGATCGCCATGGCGAACGCCAATGTCGTAGCGATCCGCCACGATATCGGAAAGGCCATAGTCGGTCGTGATCTCAACCTTGATATCCGGATAGTCGTGCAGGACCTTCGCTAGCCTGGGCCACAGGAGCGTTTCTATCGCGTAGTCGGTCGCGGTAATTCGAATCGTGCCTGCAGGTTTGTCGCGGAATTCGGTGACGGCGGCCAGTTCCGCATCGATTTCCTCAAACCGAGGAGCGATGGTCCGTAGAAGACGCTCGCCCGCCTCGGTCGGCGCCACGCTGCGCGTAGTTCGGATCAAAAGTCTTATCCCAAGACGGGTTTCAAGTGAGCGAATGGTGTGGCTCAGAGCGGACTGCGACACGCCGAGGTGTGCGGCCGCACGGGTAAAACTGCGCGCGCGTGCCACCGCGATCAGCGCCAATAAATCGTTATAGCTTTCGCGACGCATTAGTGAACTGGCCTCATAGGTGTTTGCCGATTCTAACGCCTAGTCGGTCTCGAGTATGTGCATTACATTGCAATTCAACTACTGCGCCGTGCGCTATGTTCATATTTGCGAAAAGTCCGTCGGGTCGGACACGTGCTTCCGGAACAACAACCCAGTGCGGCGAAACCCGCGAACGCCGGCGAGGAGCTGACCCATGAGATTACTCGCTGTAGCGATAGCGCTCTCGTCCGGTGCGCCGTCTGTTTGAAATCGAAAGGAAGAGTGCTATGGAAGGTCAAGATCATTGTTCCCCCGTCAACTTGATTGACGGAATGCTCGCCGTGTCGCCCGTCCTTGAGCACTATACGACCGATGTCGTGCTGGGCAACCTTTGGAAGCGTCCGCAACTTTCGACGCGGGACCGAAGCGTCGTTACGCTCTCGGTGTTGATCGCGCGCAGTCAGGCCACAGAGTTGCCGTTTTATCTCGATGTCGCACTCGACAGTGGCCTTAACCCCAGCGAGATTTCAGAGATCATCACGCACCTCGCGTTCTATACCGGTTGGGCCAATGCGACGGCGGCTATAAAAGTGACCAGCGATGTATTCAAAAGACGTGGAATTACGTCAGCGCAACTTCCGCTAGCGTCTGTTGAACTTCTTCCTCTCGACGAGGCAGCAGAAGCCGAGCGCGAGGTGGTGGTGCAACACAATTTCGGCGCAGTCTCGCCAGGGGTCGTTCAATTCACGCGAGACACGCTGTTCAACGACCTATGGCTGCGGCCAGGGTTGGCGCCGCGAGACCGGAGTCTTGCAACCGTCAGCGCGCTGGTTGCCACCGGTCAGGTCGGACAACTGACTTACCATCTGAACCGAGCAATGGATAACGGACTGACCAAAACACAGGCCTCGGAAGTCATGACGCAACTAGCGTTCTATGCGGGTTGGCCGAGTGTCTTTACAGCACTTCCAGTCGTCAAGGAAGTGCTTGAAAAGCGCCCCGGCTGACCTGCTTCCAGTAGCGTGGCAACCGATTGACAACCTCGGGGGCGGATGCCAACGTGGCCTGAAAATGAGATCAAAGCAATCGCTGTGAGCGACAACCTGCATTTCTAGCCGTTTCGCGACGTTGGCGTAACCTGTCGTACTGACATGGATCTGGTCGGTTGTCGTCGATGGTGACCTTTAACGTGCGCGGATAGAACGGCCATGCCTCTGGCTGGTATCACGCCGCGAACCCGCTGCAGCGCGGTCGAATCAGCGTTGCCGGAATGACGAGAGGCGCGAGCTTCGAGCCTGCCATGGATCAATTTAATGAACGTGTCGACGCTGCTTACCGAGCGAATTGCGCTAGCGCCTATCTGAGTTCGATGACGGGTACGCGGTCGCGCACCGCGACCGGCAAAATCCTGCGGCGCTCAGACGCCGAAAGCGTTGTTAGATAAATGCGAGAGATACCCGATGCCTGAAAAGCTCGATGGCGCCACGCGTCTTTTTCCAATCATCGGCGACCCCATCGAGTTCGTGAAATCGCCGCAGCAATTGACACGGGGATTTAAGTTACGCGACTACAACGGGCTATGCGTGCCCATGCAGGTGGCGAAAGCCGATCTTGAGCCGGTCATGCAGGCGCTAACGCTGACGGGAAACGTTGACGGCCTGCTGGTCACGATGCCGCACAAAGTAGCGGCATTCGCCTGCTGTGCGACCAGCTCCGATACTGCTCGATTGCTTCGTTGCGTCAGTGTCATACGTCGCAATCCTGACGGTACATGGCACGGCGACATGCTAGACGGCCTCGCGTTTGTAAAAGCGCAAACTGATCGCGGCGCGCGATTGAAGGATGGGCGCGCGTTGCTGGTCGGTGCCGGTGCGGCGGGCAGTGCGATCGCCATCGCGTTGCTCACCGCGGGCGTACGCGAACTGATCATTTATGACGCAGACGAATCTCGCGCTACGCATCTGAAGGCTCTACTCTCCGACCTTGACCGAAACCGTGTGCGGGTCGGCCCGGCGGATCCAGTTGGCTGCACCTTGGTATTTAACGCGACTCCGATGGGACTTGCCGAAACCGATCCGCTTCCGGTGTCCGCCGACCTGCTGGATTCGTCCATGTTCGTGGGTGACGTGATTGCCGGGCACGGCATGACGCCGCTATTAAAGGCGGCTCAGTCCGCAGGTTGCAAGACCTCGAGCGGCGTCGAGATGGTCGACGCGGTCCAGGAAATGATGCTTGATTTTTTTCTGCTGGGTCAGCACTCCGGCCGTAGCACCTAGCCGACAGCTTGGCTGCGATATGCGTTCAACCCAGCACGTCACGACGTTACAGTGTCACGGAACTCCGACTTGAAGTGAAAGCGCAACTAATGGTCATGGTCCTCGCACCAAAGATCGCTGCGCCATTTTGCCGACAATGACAAGAGTCTCTGACGGAGCAACCGGAGAAGCGACCACATTCGCCAGGGTGCCGAGGCAATGTCGACGTGTATGTAGTGGTCTAATGAATCCGGACGCTGATTTAGGCGAGAATGGTCGCCATGAAGAGGTGTCTGATGCGCAAGCAACGACGTACGTTTTCCCCGGAGTTCAAACAGCACGCCGCCGGTCTGGTGCTCGAGCAGGGCAATAGCCATATGGAAGCAAGCCGCTCGGTCGGCGTTGGCGAGACGGTGCTGCGCCGCTGGGTGCAGCAACTTCAGATGGAACGCCAGGGCGTCACGCCACAGGGCAAGGCAATCACGCCGGATCAACAGCGTATTCAGGAACTCAAGGCACGTATCGAACGCCTCGAGCGTGAGAAGGCCATTTTGAAAAAGGCTACCGCGCTCTTGATGTTGGAAGGCATCGAACGTACGAAGTAATTGATCAGATTGGCGCAAGCGAATCGGTCGAACTGATCTGCGCGGTATTCGACGTATCGCGGTCCTGCCTGTATGCCCGCCGAGGGCGAGCCAGACGCGTTGATGCCGAGCGCATGGCACTGCGTAGCCGAGTACGTGAGCTGTTCATCGAAAGTCGAAGTTCTGCTGGCAGTCGCAGCATCATGGGCATGATGCGTGAGGAAGGTACGGCAATTGGCCGCTTCAAGGTCAGCCGCTTGATGGAAGAGCTCGGGTTGATCTGCAAGCAGCCGGGGCGCCATACCTACAAGCAAGCCACGGTCGAGCGGATCGATATCCCGAACCATCTCAATCGCGAATTCGAGGTTGGTACGCCGAATCAGGTCTGGTGTGGTGACATCACGTATGTCTGGGCGCAGGGCCGTTGGCATTATCTGGCCGTAGTACTCGACCTGTTCACGCGTCGGGTTGTTGGCTGGTCGTTCTCGACACGCCCTGATGCCGATCTGGTCGTACAGGCGTTGGAGATGGCCTATGAGCAGCGTGGTCGACCGTAAGGCTTGCTGTTTCACTCGGATCAAGGCGGCCAATATGCAAACCGGAAATTCCGTCAGCGCCTCTGGCGCTATCGGATACAGCAGAGCATGAGCCGTCGAGGAAATTGGTGGGATAACTCCCCGATGGAAAGGCTGTTCCGCAGCTTCAAGACGGAATGGCTGCCGTCAGTGGGATACATGTCGGCGCAGGAAGCGCACCGGGATATCAGCCACTATCTGATGCACCGGTACGACTGGATACGACCGCATCAGTTCAACGACGGACTGGCACCAGCTGTTGCGGAAGAAAAACTTAACGCAGTGTCCGGGATTAGTTGACAACTACAGACGACATCGCGCCGAGCCGAACCAATAAGTGTTCGGATAAGCGGTGGCGAAACTAACCGCCGCGACGCTGGTTCGTGTTTTCGGCGAGACACATTTTGTCTCATTCTGTCGATACCCTGATCGAGATCGACGGTTCGAGCAAAGCGGATATGTCCAGAGACTTTCGTCTTTCCAAATCGAAAATCATGGCGGGTGTGCAATGTCGCAGACGGTTGTGGCTGGAAACGCATCGTCGCGACCTTGCGCGCGTTTCACCCGCGAGCGAGCACATCTTCCGGATGGGGCATCTGTTTGGTGAACGCGCCCGTCCGCTCATGGGACAGGGCGAACTGATCGGTCACGTGCTGGACGTGGGTAAAGCTATCGCGGAAACGCGTGTGGCGCTGAAGCAAGCGTCGGACCGAGGATCGATGGTCTATGAAGCAGCTTTCTCGCATCGGAACGTCGTCGCGCGCGCGGACGGATTTGCGCCATACGCGGGTGGGTGGCACATGACGGAAGTGAAGGCCGCCAACGCCGTGAAGGACTACTTCTATCAGGATTGCGCGACTCAAGCCTGGGTCGCGGAAGGCGCCGGTTATCCGGTTCACAAGGTGACGCTTGCGTGCATCGAAAGCCGCTTCGTCTATCCGGGCGGTGGTGACTATGACGGATTGCTTCGGTATATCGACGTCACGGCGGAAGTCGGGCGCAGAAAAGCGGCGGTGGATGGCATCGTCGAAGATCTGCGCCTGATGCTGAGTAGCGACGAACCGCAGATTACCGCAGGATCTCATTGCTGCTCGCCCTACGCCTGCCCATTCATGGCGCATTGCGGCACGCACAATGCGGGCGCGCGTGGGGTGGGCGGCCGCTCTGCTCATCACGCGACAGTCGGTTCGCCGCCAGCGCTCGCGTACCCCAGACACTTTCTCTGGCTCGAAACGATCGCGTCGCCGGTGCCGCTGTGGACCGGGACGCGGCCTTATCAGCGCATTCCCGTTCAATGGTCATGCCTTGCGGAGACGCGGTCGGGAACATTTATTCATCGCGCGTTTCTCGACTCGTTCGATGCGCCTTCCAAGGACGACTTCACCCGTACGCTGATCGATGCGCTCGGATACGATGGCGCGGTCATCGTCGCGACGTCGGTCGAGCGTGCGGGCCTGAATGCGCTGGGTGAGAGCGTGCCCGAACGGCGCTTGGAACTGAAGGCGCTCATGCGGCGCCTCGTGTATCCGACGCCCGGGCGCGCATGGCGCATGACGTCGCCGATGCTGCCAGATGCATCGAAGTCACGAACAGCGAATTCCCGCAGCGTGCTTGGTGGGAAGCAGCATCATCCGCGACTGACAGGGAACGCAGGCATCGCCTTGCCGATGACCTGCTCTGCTATGGCCGGCAGCAAACGCTTTCGCTGCGTGAGGCATTCAGCGCGCATGGCAGACGGCCGTCGACCGATTGACGGATTATGAGGCGTAATGCGCAAAAGCACACGAGGTGCGTCGCTGCAAACGGGGCGACACACGGACAATGACCCCGCTCATCACAACGACACCATCATCAGGACGAGACTCATGACACGGCAACATTGCAGCCCACTTTTCGTTGGTTCCGGTATCACCGAGGCAGCCAGGCTGATGGCGCTCGACAAGCAGTCAGGGGCTGACTCTGTCAGCGAGGCAGACATTCAAGGATGGGTCCAGCGCCATCCTGGCTGTCTGCCAGTCGCTGAGATCGATCCGATGTTCGTCGAACCTGTGGCTATTTGCACGGAATTGCGTACGCCGGCCGGATCGATCGACAATTTCATGGTCACCGCATCGGGATTGCCGGTGCTAGTCGAATGCAAGCTTTGGCGCAATCCGGAAGCGCGGCGCGAGGTCGTCGGCCAGATTCTGGACTATGCGAAGGAACTCAGCCGCTGGTCCTCTGCCGACTTGCAGCGTGCCGTGAAGGAGCGGCTCGGCATCGAAGGCAATCCGCTGCTCGCGCGCGTGCGCGAGGTGCACCCGGGCGTCGATGAGATCCAGTTCAACGATGCGCTGACGCACAATCTACGTCGTGGGCGCTTTCTGCTCCTGATCGTTGGCGACGGAATTCGCGAAGGCGTGGAGGCCATTGCCGAGTATCTGCATGATCATGTATCGCTGCATTTCACGCTCGGGCTGGTCGAACTGCCGGTCTATGAGATGCCGAACGGCATCGGCCGGCTGGTCGTTCCGCGCGTGCTCGCCCATACGAAGCTCGTGACCCGCAATGTGGTCGCGTTGCCGGATGGACTGGGCCTGGCGATCGAGGATTCGCAAGAGGCTGCGATCGACGCAGAGGTCGATCCGGATCGCGCCGCACTAATGCAGGAACGCCTCGATTTTTGGTCCCACTTCCTGCAGCAGCTCCGGTTGACGGATCCGGAACAGCAGATCCCCAAGGCATCGCGCAAAGGCTGGCTCGGCTTCATGCTTCCCGCGCCCAATGGCAGTTCCTGGCTCACTGTCTATCGCGACTTGTATAAGGGTGAAGTGGGCATTTTCTTGTCCTCCAATCGCAATACGGCTGGTGAATACGCGATGGAGACGATTGCGGAGAATTGGGCAGAGGTCAGAGGTGCGCTGGGCGGAAACGCGAAGCTGACGGAGAAGGACGGCAGGCCGCGGATCATCGAAGAACACCGGTTCGCGCCTTTATCTGATCCGCAAGTGCAAGCTGAGGCATTCGCTTGGCTGGCCGATCGCCTGAATGCATTCGTAAACGTTCTGCGGCCGTTGGTGCGCTCGGCCGCGGCTGACTACGAGCCCAAAAGAGATTAAATCATGCCTGTCACCCTGGGGGTGAGCAGAAGGATGAGCGGTTGTGCATGGGCTGGGATTGCCCATGGGCGTCGTTCTTGTAAGCCATTAAGCGGACAGTAGATCGGCACGGCGGGACGGTCGTTCTTACAAGCGACTGTCCTTTGCACGTCAACCAGAGACATTCGGCCTACAGGGTCGAAAAGTTGCATAGGGCTGAAACCATGAGTCGCGGCATCCCTAAAGCGGTCATCCCCGCAGTGCGCAGCCGCCACTGTCGAAACTGTAACTATTGCCGACGTTCGGCAGAGCCTCATCGAGGGTCCGCAACGGCCGAACTACTATCTTTGAGAAACTGGCTTGGATGACCGGACCACTCCGTTACCGGCCGTTGAACTCCAGACAGCCCGACCGGCGGCAGTGAGTCGACTTGCGTCAGCGGCACCGTCGGCGTGTTCCAAATCGAATCTCGCGCGTAGCGAGCTGGCGCGGGGAGGAGCGGGAAGTCGTGCGGGTAAGTTTGTCGTAAATAGACGTCGGTAAATTTTAAAGTAAGGCAAATGTTACCATGTTAGCAAGCGACCGAACCCGGATGTGGCCAGCGGCTACCGCAATTAAATTATTTACGTGGCGCAATAGACGGAACAATGTTCGAATGACGCGCCACTTTCCGGGGAGAGATAATTCACCGGTAACGATTAGAGGGAGCTCTTTACTTCATAGCAAACGTTAACCCGAGGTAACAAATTGTTGCAAAGGTCGGTTGTAGATCAGACAATTCTTTTGCGCCTACGGACGGCGCGATAAGCAAGTCAACAATACTTACGGTCTGCCGCCATGAACGCCACCTCCGATCTCAGTGCTATCCGCGAATTGAACATGTCGTATCTGATGCTCGCGCGACGCGTCCTGGCATCGGACCGGGAAGCGGCACAGTCGCATCTGGGTCTCACAGTGGAAATGGCCAACCTGCTTCTCAAGCTTTCGCCGGAGCAAGCGCAGAAGCTTGCATCATCGTCGCAAGTGCTGTGCTTCTTCCGCATGAGCACGGATGCGATGCTCGCCGGCCTCGCTGGCCGCAACAGCGAAGCGCCGGTCTCGGCAGTAACCGACGACGCTCTGCTGGCAGCCTGACCATGACCGCGACGACCGCCTCGAAAAGCCTCGCTGACGAAGCTGCTCAAGTCATGCGCGCAATCGCGCTGATCAAGCTCGGCGCGCGCATGCAGGTGCTGGAGTCCGAAATCCCGACTCTCTCGCGCGAGCGACTGATCCGTCTATACCGCGAAGTGAAGGGCGCCTCGCCGCCCAAGGGCATGCTGCCTTTTTCCGAGGACTGGTATCTGACGTGGGCGCCAAACATCCACACGTCGATGTTTGCTAACGTCTACGCGTTCTTGGAAGCGAACAGCAAAGGGCTGGACCGCGTCGACCTGCTGACGCGCGCCTATTCGCTGTATGCGGAGCACTTCGAACTGAACGGCGAGCCGCTGCAGATGGACCTGACGCGCGCCTGGACCTTTATCCGTTTCAAGGACGCAGGGATCCTTCGTCTCGCCGGCTGTACGCGTTGCCGCGGCAAGTTTGTCGCGCACGCTCATGAGCCGTCGCACTCGATGGTCTGCGGCATCTGCCAGCCGCCGTCGCGAGCAGGCAAGACGAAGGCGGCCGCGGAAGCAGCGCTCGAGCGCGACGCCGCGTTGCAAGCACAGGCGGCCTGACCGCTTATCGGCGTGCCGCCTTGGGCACGTTAAAGAGCCGCAGCAACTCATCCCGCACATCCGAGATGTCGAGCACATGCTGAGCACGCGTGAGCGCGACGTACAGCAGCCGCATCTCGTCCTCATCCAGCGTCAGCCGACCGTCGACCATCTTGAAGCGGAAGTCATTGACGATCCGCACGCGCTTCCATTCAAGCCCCTTCGCGCGATGAATGGTCGAGATGACATAGTCGGCTTGTGCCTCGGGCGTCTGACGCTGAGCGAGCGCCCGCAAGTAGTCGGTACCGCGATCGTCGACGATCTCGACAACCGGCAGCAAGTCGCGCCCGACCGCGCTGCGCGCGAAGGCCTGCGCTTCTCTCCAGTTCTCGAAGAGCGACAGGGCGGTCGGCCGGAAAGCCCGCCTTCCGTTGAGCAACTGATCGGCACCGTCGGCGAACGCGATGATCTCACTCGGGTTCATGCGAAGCGCCGGTCGATGGCCCATCTCAATGCCCGCCGCGAACTGCCAGATTGCGGTCGCGTTCTTGCGGCAAAGCACTGCGTCCACCGGTGGCTGCACTGACGGGTCTTCGACCATGATCGAGCCGATGCTGGGCTGGCCTCGGATCGGCGTGGCCTCGCCGAGAAGCGCGAGCACACAGCTCGCAAGTCCAGCGAAGGTGGGCCCAAAGCGAAACGACTCTGTCAGCGGCCGCTCGGGCGCATCGATCTGCGCCATCGCGTTGACGGCACCGCGCCACTCGTAGATCTGCTGATAGGGATCGCCGACGTAAATCGTCTGCGCATGCCGCTGCCGTGCAAGGACGGACAGCATGATGCCGTCGCTATCTTGAGCCTCGTCGAACAGGATGAAGTCTGCGCTGATACGCGGATTCGATTGAGCCCATACCTTGAGATAAACGTCCGGCTGTATTGCCTTCAGGCCGCGCGGATTGACGCTTTCGGCCCAGAGCCGCGCGATGCTCGGCGCGAGCTGCCCGGTGGTCGAAGTCATCAGCACGATCCTGGAGCGCGGCGTGGCGACCGGGCGCTTTCGACGTGACATTCACAATGATCAATAATCTGGGCGTCGGCTACATGGAAGCGCAGTGGCGAAAGGATCGAGTAGAGCGGGCCAAGCAGCTGGTGACATCCGTCCGTCAATACGAGGCGGCCGGGCTGTATCAGGTAGCGGAGACCGAGGTGAAGAAAATCATCCCTGAATAGCCGTTCCTTGCGCCTAAACAGGGGGCCGCCCTTCAATAATAAAACCTCGATTTCGAAAGGTCCACGTCGTGGGTTTCACCTTTGCGGGCACAATCGTTCGGGCGATCGGACGTGAAAATAGTATATTTTCCGACGAATTTATATGAGTAGTTTATGGCTGCGGGTAGGTGACCGGGCGGCGAATCGCGCCGAACGGCATAATGCACAATATTGATATATTGCTGTGGCGTCTCGCCATCGAAACTCACGCACAGAGTCACCGATTGAGGTAACGGACGGTTTTCGTCAAAGATGAATTTCTTCTGTTCGTAATCGTGAGTATTGACTGCGTCGGCAGTGAAATATAAGGCGGGCTTTTCATCCAGATTTTTATCGGTGAACATGGAAAACGATACGTTTTTCAGTTCTCTGTGCGAGGAGTTCGAGAAGCCAATCATGAACCAGGCAACATTGTCTTTATGCATCCAGGAAGGCGGATCGCCCATGATATAAGTCCCATAACCCGTCCCGATCATCACGGCGTTCTGTGTGTCGAAAGGGCTGAGAACTTCGCCGATGGTGGCCCCCGGGCTGTTGGAAATCGTCGAGTTGTCATTCCCAGTGACGGTCGAATTATTGTCTCCAGTAATAGTTGTGGTGTGTGCCCCGCTGTTCTGCGCAGACGGCTCTGCGGAGTGGCTCATCCATCCAATGACGGCCGCCACGATGGTGGCAATGGCGCCGATGATGGCGACCAAGATTGTCGACTTCGAACTCTCCTTAGCCATAGGATTTCCGTAGCGATTCCACATTCCACCTTGACGGTCGAGCTTCGGCCGTCCGTCGAGACCAAACTGCCCAGACCGCTCCTGGAAGTCTTATTTCAATATTTCAGGCGCTAGAAGGAGATTAGTAAACGGAACGACGAAATGAAACCTACGCTTAGGACAAAGGGCGTAGGTCCCCTGCTTAAGGTTCGGTATCGTCACGGCGCGTCGAAAGGCGGAGCATCGCTGCGCCATTCCGCGACCTGCGGCCGGTCGACAAAGACCGGCTTTGCCAGCCAAGCGATCAGGCGTGGTTTCCATTCCTCCCAATGGTAGTCGTCGAGGTTGAATTCCTCGTCGACCTGGCCTGGATCTTCGTCTCGGAGATACGCAAAGACGATTTCCGGCCCGCTCCACCATGCGATTGCATAATCGGTCAGCAGCGCCACCCTGCCGGCTGGCTCGTCACGCAGCAGCATTCCCAGCTGGGACATGAAGGCGTCATAGGTTAGCCCGTGTTGCAGGGCAGGGCGCGGCCCCGTCCCGTTGAAATACGCCAGTTTGGCCCAGGCAAACGCGATCGGGCCGACAGCCTTTTCGCTCAGCCCGGAATACGCGCAAAAGTGCTCGAAATCGTCTTCAAGCGTATGCCCGTTCTAATTTGGCTCCAGCGGGTGCGCCTCCAACAAGGCTGACAGCATTGCGGCCGGATTTCCGTAGCACATAACGACCTCCTGCCTGTTTCCATTTGATTTAGCACGAATGGTGCCGTCAGCCAGGCCGATTCCGTGCGTCTAACCAAGGCTTTGCCGCTTCATATTTCGGGGGCTAGTCGCGCCCCCCAACCCTGCGAAGGTATGAAGGCAAGGTGGGCGTGAAAGGTCAAGAGTTAGAAATCCGCTTCCACACCCAAAACCGCTACGCGCGATCATTTTTACCCTTCACAACCGATGCGCGCCGTTTCAGGTTGAAGTTGGGTCGGCGTTGTCCGGTCCGGGGCCTTAAACACCCCTCGATTAGCGGCTCGCGTCTGCTGAAAAGACGCCCTCGCGCCTTAGGCCGGGGGGCGGCAGTGCATGTCCAAGCCTCGCGGCTAAAGACTGCCGCGCCGGTCTAATTGACAGTGTTTAACCTCCGGCCACCAGGGATCTGCCTTGGTGGCTTTTTGGTTTTCACAGCAAAGGGATCGGGCAAATGGATCGCCCTAATATCAATGATATCGCCTTTGGGGCTCGGATCAACGCCGCTCTAGACCCGGCCGACGACGCCGGTACACCAAATTTAGTGGCCATAGTCGGAATGCCCTCACATTCAGAGCTTGGTTGTAACGTCAATTTAAATACATCAAAAACTAAAAATATTGGGGCTAGTTTTTTCAAGCGAGGCGGGCAATGCTAAAAAATAGCAACTAGACCAGCAAAGAAGCAGTCGATGAGACAGATAATTAAACCTTTGATCGCCGCCATTCTTATCCTTCAAGCAGGGTTCGCTCTAAGAGATGGAAAAGCCTCGGAAAACAAACCGAGATCTGCAGCGATTCAAATTTGCCGCAGTGTCTGATAAATATAAAATCTCTCAGAATATCCATTTTTAAACGAAACAATCAGCAAAGAAAAAAGACTTACACAATCTCGTGAGCAGACCGATTTTTACATAGCGATAATTCCTCGAACGTTCACAAAAGACGAGGATCTGATTTTCTTTAAGTCCGTCAACAGCATGAATTGCGGTACCGTTCTGGGTTCGGCTTACAAAGATACCCTGACCGGCAACACCAGCGCGAACGTCATTCACGGCGGAGCGGGGAACGATACGATCACGGGCGGAGGCGGTGCCGACACCCTATATGGTGACTTGGGTGCGGACATCTTTGTGTTCAAAGCGGCCGCCATGGGGACATCGTTCACAGTTGGCGAATTTCGGCACTTCGCAGGGGGATAAACTGGATCTCCGCGATTTTCGTTTGAGCCCGTCGGACCTGCAGAGATATAGATTGTGTCGGAGCTGTCGTCCTACGACCCGGTTCATCAGGCAATCACGGACTTCGTGCACCTGACCACCAGCGGGTCGAATACCGTGGTTTCGGTGGATACGGATGGCACTGCTACCGGGCATAGTTTTGTCAACGTTGCCACGCTGACAGGCGTGACCGGGGCCTTGATACCCATGTGACCGACCTCATCGCCAGCGGCAATCTGGTCGTCCACTAGGTCCACAATCTCAATTGGGACCGGCGGCTTCGCCGTTTGGTCCCAGTTGCCGCTAGATTCTGATCTGTTCGACCTCGTCGAGCGAAACCTGGTCGTCGCGCCTGTCGTAAAGCCCGGTCGTTCGCGAGCTTTCATGGTTCGCCATTTTCTGGGCTGTTTCCAGCTTTCCATCGTTGCGAAGGTACTCGGTGATGCCGGTCGCCCGGAACGAGTGACACCCGGTCTTTCGCGATCGTCCGCCCTCAATGCCGGCGGCGACGACGCGGCGCCGGATCATCCGGTAAACGTCTGACTGCGACATCGGCTTATCGGTTAGCTGTCCTGTTCGTGCCACTGCCGACCGGAATAAGAACCCTTCTTGCATGCCGGTCTGAGAAAGATAGACATGCAGATATTCTTCAAGGGAGTGATGCGCCGGCATGTCGTGCAGCTTGCCGCCTTTCTCGTGCAAGCAAACCCATAGACGCCGGTTTTTCTCGTACACATCCTCGGCCTGCATTTTTATGACGACGCCGACCCGGGCAAATGTATAAGTCATCAGCGCGATCAAGGCACGGTCGCGCAATCCAATGGGCGTCGAAACGTCAATCGAATCCAGGAGGGTTCGCGTGTCTTCCTTCGATAACACAGGGGTTGATCCTTGCCTGACGGAGTGCTTCGGACCGCGGACGACGGCTGCAGGATTGACGGCGACGACCTGACCGACAACCAGCCAGTCAAACAGCATTTTGACGGCCGCCAGGTGGACCTTGATCGATGGAGCGGACAATCTGAGCTGCAGGGTTTCGACATAAGCGGCGATGTGGAACGGCTCGATGTCGCGCAGCTCGCCGCCGCCGTGTTGGTCCCACCAGGCGGCAAACTCGCGCACGGCCCGTCAATAGGCCCGGCGCGTGTTTGGATTTCGGATGTTGGCGGTAAAAAACTCGAGAAAGCGCTTCGCGGCGGCCGGGTCCGGCGCGAACACGGCCGGCGGCCTGAATTCCGGTCCCCGGGCGATGGTGGCGATCTCGTTTGTCATATCAGACTTTGGGCGGGAAGGATCATGAATGATAAAGGACGTTATCATTCATCATATAGGAATTGAAGGATATTCTGTGGCGAGAGTTTCCCCTGCCTCTGCGACTGATCGAATCCCCGCACACTTCGCATTGGTTTGCCGAACACGCGGTTACCGCCTTTGCATATGACAACACATATAGCACCTTGCACGACTCCGCTTCAAAAAGAGCCGATAGCGTCAACTGTCGAGAAAGGGGGGATTTGTGGATCCGTGGACTGTTCTGAAAGAGGCAGTAAAACAACTACCGGGGATGGTCTACGCGATAGCGGTTGTAGCGTTGTGTGCAGCGGTCCTTATCATCACTCGATTTGGGCTAAGCACTTCACAGCTCCTGGTCGGTGCTGGAATTCTGGTCGGTTTTATGATTGTTGTGCTGGTTTTTATCGCGATCACGAAGCTGCCAACACAAGACCTGCGCCTGCCGGCACTTAGCCTGCTATGGTTTGCTCTGTGCTCATTTTTCGTGGCAGTCGTCATCGTTGCCTACACAGTGCTCAGGGGCTCTCAATTATTCAATGGCTCTTCGCAGGCTGTGACAACCGGGGCTTCATCGGCAGCAGCGAAAACTTCTAATGACGGTGTCAGCGCGGCCACCGGCCCCGGCACGAGGGCCACGGAGACTCAGTCCAATTTACCGCCCAGTGAACCGGTTATTGCTTCGGCTGCAAGTCCGGCGTCAAGTAGTCCAACAAGCGACGCGTCCGTTAGCGCTGATTCAGACGCTGATCCTGGACTTTACGATCGCGATTTCTTTGACAGTACGCAACTTGGAGTGCAAAAACCCGCCCCGAAAAATCCGAAAATGTTTGTATGGACTTTCTGCAACCAGACCAACGGCCCAATCACGATCGCTACCGCATTTCGAGAAGGACCAGAATATACGAGTTTTCGAGTGCAGGGATGGATCACGGTGGGTACCAATTCGTGTAAAGGCTACGCCGCAGTCCCTTTGGGAGATGTTTTTTATTACGCCCAGGACGCCGCGGGAAAAAGTCTAACGGCAGACGACGCTCGTAAAAATCCGTCCGCAAAAGAGAACGCTACGGAGGATTTTTGCGTCTCTCCTACGGACTTCAACCGGATATCCGGGACAGGCTGCAAAGATTTTAAAGATCTCCTTCCCTTTATTCACAAACGAGTGACTCAAAAAAATCTTTATAAAGATGCACCCTACAAAGACAGTTACAACACGAATTTTTCGTGATAACACAGCTCGCCACAATCCTTAAACTTGCCCCCGACGATTATATAGAGGTCATATCTAAGCAAATCCTCGGCGGCTACCAGTTGACCGTCCAAGGCCTCGGTTCACTGCGCAACAAGCTAGGTGACGCGTATAGTATTGGACCGTTGCGCGCTCGGCCTTCCCCCGGCATGCGGAACTAGCGGCGAATTTGTCAGGGACGATGGCAACGTTCCTTATTTCAACGCGGGAAGCGCGGAAATTAGAGAACAATGCCTCGCAATGAGATGATGGCAACCTTTGCCACGCCACGCGACAATATAATGCCGCGAAGCCGATCGAAGCTGCGTTTGGCGTCACGCTCAAACCATTGAAAAGGAAGAAACGATGCCCGCTGCGGAAAATATCCTCAAAGGCCACTGTCCGGAATGCGGGGCAGGCAAAAACGGCGATGTCGTCGCAGCTTATAAACATAAGTGGGAGGACGACGACCATCCCATTTGGGGGCAAATCGACTTCCGGATTTTGAAGTGCCGGGGCTGCGACACCGTCTACGTACAGCGCGCCGAGGTCTTCTCCGAAAACGTCGACTACTACTACGATGCCGCAGGCAACGAGCAGCAGCAGTACGTTGTCGACTATTCGTACTGGCCGTCACCCTTGAAGCGCGCACGTCCCTCTTGGCTTAACGAGCTATTCATCATAGACGCTAGTCTCCACAGCATTCTTACTGAGGTGTACGCCGGCCTCGACGGCGATCTTGCGATCCTGTCGGCTACAGGGATGAGGACGGCATTCGACCGCGCCACGGACCTGTTGGGAATAGATCCAGCGAAAACTTTTCAAGAAAAAATGGACGATCTGTTCGTCGCGGGGAAAGTCGGCAAAGCGGAGAAGGACACGTTGGCTGTGCTCGCTGATGCTGGTAGTGCAGCTGTGCACCGAGCATGGAAACCGCAACCAAAACAGCTAGCGACGATGATGGATATTGTGGAATCCTTTTTCCATCGAAATTTCATACTGCACGACCAGGTCGATAAGCTCAAACCGCAAATCCCAGGGAAGCCGAAACGCCGGCCGGCGGAAGGTGACGCTTGATGGAAACCAGCATGTCAGATCAAATTTTGGAACACACCGAGACGGCCGTAATTTTCAAATCCGACAAGTGGGGGCCAGCCGTTCCGTATAGAGCCGTCGACCATCAAGATGGGACCTTTAATCATGGATTCTTCGACTTACGGGCACGCCCGGACGAGATCGAAAACATTCCCGAGTTGAGAGGTCGGCCCGGCTTTGCAACCCTTGTCAGAACCCTCAACTGCGAAAGCGAATACCTGATGACCCTCGGCTGCGAAGCAGGGATCTTCCAGGCAAACTTCAATGGCGAAAATGTTCCGACGGTTTATGTTGGCTCATATGTCAATGTTGCGTTTCGTGATCCGTCCCATGGCAAAGAAGAAAATCTCACCGCGGTGGCGCGTTTTATTGCCCATGAAGCTGGTTTCACACTTCAGCATTGGACGAAACTTGAAATCGGAATAGAACAGATGCCAGCTTTCTTCGGACATTCCGGGCTTTATTGTCTAGAACTCAAAATCTTGTCCTATGGGATAGACGAGACTATGGCGTGGGAGGTCTTTAACAACGCAACTAGGCGTGCGGCGACTGCGATCCCAAAATTCGCATTAAGGCCAATCGCAGCTCGCAGCGGTAATGCGGGACGGAATATGTGAGGGTACATGCTTCTTTTTCTAGCAGGCGTGGTCGAGCAACTGGATTTCGCTTTAGAGCATATATGCAAGGGCGACGTGCACAATGCACGCTTCGGTCTGATGCTGACCGACAATGCAGTCGAATTAATCTTGCATCAGATTGTAAAAGATAAGTGCGCCGAAGTCGGGAGTTGGCGCTATGACGGCAAAACCTATCCTTATGAGTTACAGCTTCAAAAAGCCTTCCTTGGTTCCTTTTCTGACAAGGTGGCCTTAGCCAAGATCGAAGCTGGCCTCGACGCCGAAAAGCGCGCGTACCATCAACATCCTTCACAACTATCGTAACGAGATTTATCACGAGGGGCTGGCGCACGAAGGCATCCTGCTATCGTTGGCCCGGCTTTACTTTGACATATGCTGCGCCTATATGTTGCGTTACGCGCCCCCTGGAATAAGTTGGAATTCAGGCCAAAAAATGCCCGAACGTGCGCAGAAATATCTCAACAACTACCAAACGTCTTCCCTTGCCCCACCTTTGCCGTGACGGCGGCTGCCCTTTGCACCCGTTAGAACAGCGGCTCCGTCTTCCTTTGAGCGATGGGGCGAAGTCGTCAATGTTGGTTGATCTCCTCCAGTCGCAATCCGTCTGTTCTTGGCCCAAAGGCGCCAATCGCGATCGCAACGACGAGCATTGTTGCTGTGATGCCAGCGAAGACGCCGACGACACCAAAATCGCGCAGCAGGTATGCGCTCGACGGCCTGCCCGTGCTTGCCGCCGAGTACCACACAGTGCTTCCCAACGAAAAATTGCTCGCGGAGGAGTTGGCGAAAACCCTTAGGGAATGGGAAGCGCAACATCCCATTTTGCTCGACGGAGGCGGTCGTTCTCCGGACTGACAGACCGATAGCAGAGTGTCATCTGCTCGCTGCTCCCAACGCGTTAGTCGTTGGTCTCTTGGTCAGCCTAGCGCCACCGATCCGAAAACGCTCGTCCGCGCGGCGCGAGATTACGAGGCGACGCAGGCGCCGTTTGCGACGGAGCGTGCCCTGTTGCGCTGCGTTGATGGAGGCCGGCTACGGCTACGAAATCCCGGTAATTAACGTCGTTGATGCCTAGATTCCCTCGTTGCCGCAGTGCTCGCGGGTCGCGTTCCGAAGGTAGCGGTGGACGATTGGGTGCGACGCCTGATCCGAAATGCGGATTCGCTAATGGGGCGAGCGCTGCACGCGCGCATGGAAGCCGCGGGGCCCTGAAAAAGAGGAAGGGTATCGGCCGATGCAGCGCTTGCGCTGCTCACGCCTTCGCGCGAGTCCGGCATGGCCCCATCGTTCACAGCCAAGGCCCAAGGCCGGTTACGCGCCCGCATCCTTCCTTGACTTCTCGAGAGCCTCGATACGCTGGTGTCAATGGATCAGGAGATGCACAGCGTATGAAGACATTCGCAGTTGACCGAAAACATCATGTCCCCGCTACTTCGCCCGGCGTGCTCAAGCGAACCTCCCTGGAAGCTGACCGTGAACCCGCTCATTTACGGGAAGTGGTGACGGCAATACGTACAGCATCAACTCCCTTGCCGATAAGCGTTCATTACTGGAAGGTACGCCTCCATGAGCTTCGCATCGCCTACGCGTTGCTTCCCGTCCAAGTTGCCCAGCTGTCTGCACTTGAGCTTGACGTCGAAGAGCTTGCACAGAGACAGGTGGACGTCGGCGTGAGCGATGAACTCCGCGTGGCGTAAATTCGTGGCGCCCATTGGGCTACGATATGAACCGATATGTAGTACATATGAGTACGATCGTTGGACTACCGAATGGAATCGCTCCGACGCCGCTAGTCGCCAGTGGCAAGCCACCGCCACTAAATGCAAGCATGATAATACGAATTATCACCATTGAATTCGCGAGCGGGCATCGTATGCAAATTTCGTGGCCAATTGCAGAACTTCCTAACCCAGTACGCGGGAAGCCAGACGCCTAGAAGGCTGTGCGTACGATGAACGAGGTTCGGCGGTAAGCCATATCAAAGGTGTGTTGCAAACAGTGTCGCCATCAGCTAGGAGGGAGAAGCGGCACCAACTGCTGTTCAAAAGTAAGCCATATCTCGTCGCGGTCTCGCCAATGCGTATCAATTGATACGCGAGCTACGGTTCGCCCGTCATTAAGGATCGGTAGATGGCATTCAACCACTTTTGAGAGGATCGCAATGAACAAGCAGGAATTGATCGATGCCATCGCGACACAGGCAGGGACTAACAAAGGCGTCGCGGAGGAAATAGTCAATGCAGTGCTTGCCACGATTTCGAAAGAGGTCGCTGCGGGCAATGCCGTACAGCTAATCGGCTTCGGCACTTTCGGCAGCGGCGAACGCGCTGCACGCACCGGTCGCAACCCGTCAACCGGCGCGACGATCGAGATAGCGGCAGCCAAGACTGTCGAATTCACGGCAGGAATGAGCTTCAAGGATGCAGTCAATCGAAGCTGAGCGAGCGACTCTCATGGGCGCTTGATCAAAACAGATGACTCTCTAGCGGTAGGAGACTTGTCATTTTCACTGCCGTCAGCCGTTCGCGTCCATCGGGGTGAATGGATCGAATCATCACGCGCTGACCGCGGGCTTCGCCCAAAACCTCGACAATGCGATCCTGATAGCGGGCGAGTGTTCCGCGCGACGGTTTTCGCCTTGTGCGACTGCCGGTCGATGAGAGCATGAAAGAAATAGTAGGATGCGTCGATCTCATTATGCCAAGCTCTTGGTCGGCCGCGTGAAGTAGTGACTGGCTCGCCACAATCCGTTCATCTCCAAATGCCTATACGTCGTTTCCTTGTTCGTCGCTCCCCCTTCACGGGCGCGGAGTGTTTGCCCTGGTCACCATCAACGCGGGCGCAACGATTCTTGAATACAAAGGCAAGCTCATCTCCTAGGCGACGGCCCAGCGGCGCTATGAACGTCGGGCGGCGGAGGACGGCCATACTTTCTATTTCGATCTGCAGGACGGGCGCGTGATCGACGGGGCGCAGGGCGGAAACTCAGCGCGTTGGGTGAACCATAGCTGTGAACCAAACTGTGAAGCCAAGCAAGAAGGCAGTCGCGTCTTCTTTCAAGCGTTGCGAGATCTTGAGCCTGGCGAGGAGCTTTTCATCGACTATCGGCTCTTCGTCGAAGGCCGGAAGACGTTAGCGCTTAAAAACCTCTATGCCTGTCGATGCGGAACGGCAGGTTGCCGGGGCACCATGTTGACGATTAAAACGGTATTCGCGCGGGCGGCGGTTTAGATGCCGCTGCATGAGGCGGCCACCGGGTTTTTCAGATCGTTACAACCGAATAAGAGGCCTTGAACTTTCAAGGCACCATCAGCGTCGATTTTGTTTTGCAGCATGGCTTTCTATCAATGCAGCTTTTGGGTGCCAAGTCGCCTTTCCAACACATAGATGGATCTTCGCTACGCTTCAGACACTCGACGTTCGGGTGGCGATCTGTGCCGCTGATCTAGAGCGTCAAAGAAGCGTTTTCTGAGATCCGTTGCCTCAGCAATGGTTCCTGGCGGTGCTGTTGTTGGCTCCTATTACTGTTGTCATATCAGCGCTGCGTTCTCGAGTGGAAGTGGTCAAGTCCGGAAAGGGGTTCTTTTCACCTGCTGGTCCCCATCCGCAAGCATGACGTCCAGCGCCATATCCATGTCTCTCCAAACTGCGTAGTCTGGTTGTATCCTCCGGATTTTTAACCTAGATTACATGTGGGTCGAACGTCGGCACGCCTTCACTGACATCTGCGCACAACAACTCCTGCCTGACGGTATTCGAACACTGTCACCTATGGCCTGGAGCTTTCGCGCACCTTCTAAAGGCGACTTCAATCATCGCCGTAGCGTTGTCGCTTGCGGCAAGGCGGCGGCTACGGAACATCATTACGTTAGTTACGCCCCCCGGAAGGAGAAGTCATGAGGCCACCCAAGCAACGGCCGATGCGTTGCCCGCGTTCGTCGCACTCATTGCTGCTTTTTTTGGGTGCTGCGCTCGCAGGATGGTCCTTTGCACCCTCAACATTCGCGGCAGGCGTGCTGCCGCAAGGGGGTCGTTATGTCGACGGGTCGGGGACCATCGTTAACAAAGGAAATTCGCTGGTGGTCACGCAGGTGGGCTCGACTCGCGGTGTTATTGATTGGGGCAGCTTTTCAATCGGCAAGAGCGACACCGTGACTTTCAGCAACGGCACGGGCGCGACGCTCAATCGGGTGACCGGTGGTTCGCCTTCGGCGCTCCTCGGCAATCTGAACGCGACAGGCAGCCTGTACTTGATCAATCCGCAGGGCATCGTCGTCCGGCCGTCGGGCGTCGTCAGCACGGGCGGGCGGTTCGTCGCGTCGACGCTGGATGTCTGTAACGACGCCTTCATGACAGGCGGCAATATGCTCGAGCTGTCTGGCAAGTCGGACGCGAGCGTCGTCAACCTTGGCAAGATCAGTTCCAGCGGCGGCAATGTGTTTCTCCTTGCGCGGCGCGCGGTTATCAATGCTGGCAGCGTGGATGCGCCCAGTGGCACGGTTGAACTCGCGGCTGGCGAGAGCATATGGTTGCAGGATTCGACCGGCAGCAAGCAGGTGTTCGTACAAACTGGCAACGACGGCACAGTGGTCAACAAAGGGCGGATTGAGGCGGCGCAGATCAGCCTGCAGGCCGCTGATGGCAACGTGTATGCGCTAGCCGGCAAAGGCACGCGCATTCGCGCGGCGGGCACCACGAACCGCAATGGCCGCGTCTGGCTCGTCGCCGACGGGGGCCGTGTCGAGCAGTTCGGCAAGATCGCCGCACGCACTGCGGACGGCAGCGGCGGAACCGTCGATACACAAGCGGCACAATTGGCGTTTGGCAATAACGCAGCGGTTCATGCTGGTCAATGGAATATCTCGACGCCCGCCTTCACAATCGATGGTGCCGCGGCGCGCACGTTGCAGCGCAGCCTGAATCGGGGCACCTCGGTCGAGGTCACCACGACGGGTGCCAACGGCGCAACGGGCAACCTGGGCGTCGCTTCGAGCCTGCGCTGGCGGGGACCCGCTTCGCTCACGCTTGCCGCGTACCACAACGTCTCTGTGACGACGGGCACAACCATCGCTAACAACGGTGCGGGTAATCTGACCTTGCGCGCCGACGCATCCAGCCTCGACAACGGCGGCAGCGTCTTCAACAGCGGCACCCTCGACTGGTCGAGGAGTACGGGCATCGTCAGCGTGTTATACGACATGACCGGGAAATCCGGTGAAGGAAATATCGTTGCGAACAACGCTTGGACAGCGCCACAAGACAGGGGTCTCGTCAGCCAGATCACCAGCTATAGACTCGTCAATTCGCTAAACGATCTCGAACAAATTTCGCAGGATCTCGCTGGCAACTATGCGCTTGGTAAGGACATTGACATCATCCCAGCGCCCGGCAAGGTTTATACACCCATTGGCGCTTATCCTAACTACTTCACCGGCCAGTTTGACGGGATGGGGCACAAGATCTCGAACCTCACGATTCCGGCGTCGTCGACCGCAAGCGGTTTTGAGTTGGGGTTGTTCTCCGAGATAGGGTATGGGGCAGTCGTACGTAACCTGAACGTGCAGGGCAACGTCGCGAGCACCGGTGTCATCGATGGGGTCGAAGCCGGAATTCTGGCGGCGTTCAGCTATGGCACCATTGCTGCGGTACATACCAGCGGTACAGTGGTGGGCCCGGTGCCGACGTATTTTGGAGATTTTGTAGCCGGAGGTCTCGTCGGTGAATCTTGGGGGGGAACAATCACGCGTTCTTCCAGTAGTGCCGACGTTAAAGGGCCCGCCGGGTCCTATATTGGTGGTCTCGTCGGAATTAACGTCGAGGGCTTGATCCGACAGTCGTTTGCATCGGGGAACGTCGAGTTGACGCAAGGATCGCAATTCCCTTATGGCGCAGTAGGCGGGCTGGTTGGCGACAACACAGGCTCAACAACTACAACAGCCACAATCACGCAGTCCTACGCAACGGGCAACGTTAGAAGCCCCTTGAATGCAGTGGGAGCATTGGCTGGAGAAAATAGCCTTGGCACGATCGAGCAGTCGTTCGCGACCGGCAGGCTGCAGGTACCAGGAGTTGGGGGCGGCATCGCCACCACTAGTGGTGGGCCGTCGCTCATCGCAAGTGACGTCTTTTGGAATACGGCGACGACCGGCACGACCGTCGCAGTGCTTTTCGCCGATTACGGCGCACAAATAGGCGCTCAAGGTCTGACCACAGCGCAGATGAGCATGCCGTCTAGCTTCGGCCGGACATACGATTTTAGGCCGAAAGGGGTATGGATTATACCACCCGGAGGAACGCACCCTGTGTTGCGCTGGCAACTGTCACGTGACACCCGCTAACTCATTCAAAAAGCGGTTGGAGATGCTTACGACGCCGATGATCTTTCCCGAACAGGCACGCGTCAGCTCGAGGACGGCCCAGGCATTATAAACAGGCGCACTTAATCAGAATGCCTCCCAAGAAGCATCGCCAGTTCCAGCCACAGATGTCTTGCAGGCATACGTCTGCAATGAGTACGCGTTAGCTGCAGGTAACGCGATTCGATTGCTCGCGGTAAAAGAACAGCGACAGAAAGTTCACGAGCGAATCCAGCAGAAGCGTGACGTAGCAGCAGCCGGTTCTAGAGCAGCCGCTGCATTGCACATTGAAGCGGATTTCGCCCTGCAACGCATCAGGGATGAGCTACGTAAGGTCGAAGAGAAAGATCGGCTGATACGTAGTCTTCTGACCTAGAACGAAGCGCTCGCTGGTGAACGCCAAGTGTTCGCGCAGTGTATCGTGGCGCGAGCATCTGCTTACGAGGCACTGAAACTTGCGGAAGATTCTGAGGCCGCACATACGCAATGGACCACCGCACGGGCCCGTTGGCAAGCTGAGGTAGGGGAGCTTGAACAGGCCACGCGGGCGTTGTCGGATTGGGGTGCAGATGTTGATCGAATTCGAGCATGCGATGAGCGCGTTTTGAGTTTCGCCAGGTCCACTGTTGATAATCAACGAGCCCTTGCTGAAAAAGAAGCTGCGTACGAGCAAGCAGTCCGCCGTGCTGCGGAAGCGAAGGAACGCCTTCAAACCCTGCAACAATCGAGTGACAGTATTCGAGCTGCGGTTGCCGCCATCGCCGCCGATCTTCTTGCCGAACTGGGCGATTCTCCTGTTTCTGGGGTCAAGCATGGAGTAATCGAGTTAAGACGGCGCGTGGCGGTCCAGTTGGAGGTGATCGATCCAGCGCTGCGTTGTCTTGCAGAGCATGAGCGTGAATGTCGAGAGGCCGTTTCTAAGTCTGAGCGGCTGAAGGACGAAGCGACGCAATTGCATCGCCAAAGTGCGGCACTCCACGAGACCACGGTCAGAGACCGAGACACGCCCAAGCAACCGAGCGATACCCTGCCGAATCTGATCTAGCTCGGCGGACAGGCCTTCCGGCGGAACAAGCCTTATGCCCATGTGAATGTACCGGTTGGACAGCGGGACGCTCCCGCCTTCAAGATAGCAAGCGAGGCTCAGAAAACGGATCTACAGCTGTCATTCCTATTGTCGATGGCACAGGTTCATCAGTGGTCGCCTTGGAAGGCCTTGTTGCTGGACGATCCTACTCAACATCACGACCTAGTTCATGCCTCAGCAGTATTCAATGTGCTTCGAGACTATATCGTCGAGCACGGATTTCAAACGCTCGTAACGACGCATGACCCTGTGCAAGCCCACTTCTTTGCCCGCAAGCTCGAAAACGATGGCGTACAGGTACAGTTGCTGACGCTCGCGCCGCTCAATGGCGGTGTCAATGTGCAAACCGTCGGAGGAACTGCGTAGCGCTCTCTCCTCGGGTAACCATTGAATGAGCAAATATGACAGTCACCGCTTACGTCGTGGATGTGCGATTTCCTCAGATGGACATACTTGGTGCTGCGGTTGCGCGTACTCTCGCGCCGGTTTCGCTGGCGCTTCCTCGAAGAACTCTTGAAATGATCTATCTCCGAAGGCAATTGCGTTTCTTCGGCGAATACGTCGGGCTCAACGATGTCGCAGCCTTTGCCAGGTGGCTTGCGCCATTGCACGCACCCGAGTGAGTCGTGTATGCCAAACGCCCATTTGCGGGACCCAAAGCGGTGATCGCCTACCTGTCGCGTTACACCCACCGCGTCGCGGGCTCTAATGAGCGTCTGGTCGCGCTTGACGAACACGGCGTTACCTTCCGTTGGAATGACTACCGCGTGAACTGACGCACACGCGACAAGACCATGACCTTCGAAAAGGTGAGTTCACGCGTTGCTCCCTGTTAATTTGAGCTTCGTCGCGCATGTGCAGCTCGGCAGCGGGCGGCTCATCGACGATCCGATGATTGTCGCTATCGCGCGCCGTCGTGGCAAGACCAACACGCACATCCTGCTGCGCTGGCTCGTTCAGCAACCGGGCGTCGCGGCTTTGCCCAAGTGGGGCGATGGACAGCGCATCGGCGAGAACATCGAAGTGTTCGACTTCGCGTTGCATCACGACGAGAAGCAACGCATCGCCGCGCTCGCCTCGCCCGATGGATGTACCAACGAGGTCGCGTGGGTGCCGCAGTGGAATGCGGCGTGATCAACCGTTCATCGAACGCAGGCCGTAGATCCGTTCGACCGCCAGCAGAAACACGATGGCGATAGTCATCTGCACGGTGCTGATCGCGGCAATCGACGGATCGAACTGATTCTGCAAATACGACAGCATGACGACGGGCAAGGTCGTCGTATTCGCGCTGCCGAAAAAGTACGACACACCGAGATTGTCGAGCGAGATCAGCACGGAAAATAACGCACCCGCGAAAATCCCCGGTGAAATGAGCGGCAGCGTGACATGCACGAAGCGCTGTGCGATGCTCGCGCCGAGCACGGACGCCGCTTCGCCGTAGCCGGGATTGAGGCTTCTGCATGCGGCGATCGTCGTGCGCAACACGTACGGCACGGACATGCACGTATGCGTGATCAGCAGCGCCAGAAACGAATTGCCGATGCCCAGTTCCGACAGGTAATACAGCGACGACAGCCCGACTACCAGCGGCGGCACCGCGATAGGTGACAGCAGGAACGACGTGACCGCGTGGGCCGTGCGCGAATGCGAGCGCGCAAGTCCGAGCGCGGCGGGCACGGCGAGCAGAATCGCGAGCACTGTCGATGCACCCGCAAGCAGCAGACTCGTGACCAGCGAATCGGTAAACGGCTTGTATTCGAGGAAGCGCCGATACCAGCGCAGCGACACGCCATCGAGCGATACCGCAACCGATTCGCCCGGCGTGAACGACGCGAGCACCACGATCACGATCGGCGCGAGCAAAAACACCACGAATAGCGCGATATAAACGATCAGCAGTCCCTTGCCGAGTCTCTCGGGCAAACGCGAGCCGCTTGACGGCGCATCGAGCAGCGTGCTCATCAGCGTGTCTCCTTGTTGCGGCCGGTCAAACGCCCTTGCACATACAGGCAGACCAGCACGATGATCAGCAACAGATTACCCATCGCGCTGGCGAAGCCCATATCCTGCGCCTGACTGAACTGCTGAAAGATCAACAGCGGCAGCGTGACAACGCTGCCGCCGCCCAGCAGCAGCGCGACGATGAAACTGCCGTTGATGATCATGAACACGATCAGGCAGCCCGTGATGATGCCCTCCACCGATAGCGGCAACGTCACAAGGATGAAGGCCCGCAGCGCGCCCGCGCCCAGCACGCGCGCCGATTCTTCCAGGCGTCGATCCACCGAACGCAGCACTGGAATGATCGACAGCACCATGAACGACACCATCACGTGCACGTTGCCGACATAGACGATGGCGTCGCCCTGCGTCATGCGCAAAGGCCGGTCGGTAAAGCCGAGCGCGAGCAGCGCGTCGTTGACGAGGCCATGCCGTCCGAGCAGCACGTTCCAGCCGAACGTGCGCATGATGATCGAAGTGAGCAGCGGCATGATGAGCACGAACATCAGCGGCCCGGCAAGCCGTCCCGCGCGGCGCACCATGAAATACGCCACCGGATAGCCGACGATCAGACACCAGAACGTGGTCCACACGCTCATTTTGAGCGTTTCCACGATGATGCCGATATAGTACGGATCGCTGAATAATTTGTGATAGTACTGAAGCGTAAAAGCGGAGTGCGTGCCGGGAATCGCCGAGATGCCCACACTACGCAGCGCGTTCTCGTAGAGCGGCATGCCGAAGAACATCACCAGCACGATCAGCACAGGCGCGCACAGGACCACGGTTGGCGAAATCCACACGCGTGGCCGCGCGGAGGGCAGGGCGAGCGAACTCATTGCGGTTCTCCTTCGAGCACGACGAGATCGTCGGGGCTGATCGAAAGTGTCACGTTCTCGCCCGGCTCCAGACCGTTCGACGATGCCGCCTGTTGGTACACGCCGAAGGTCTGCCCGAGCATCGGCACGTCGATTCGATATGCATGCTGCGAACCGCGAAACACGCGCGCGGACACTTGCCCGTCGAAGCGGATATCGTCAGAGCGGGCGGCATCGAGGCGCAGCTTTTCGGGGCGCACGGCGAGCTCGGCCGTCGCGCCCGCAGCGAGCGGCTTGCTCAATGCGTGACCGATGCGGCACGTGACCGGCGGCGCGCGCCGTGCATCGCCGATCGAAATATCGAGCCAGTTCTGTTCGCCGCGCAGGACCGTGAATGTCACGATATTCGCCGCGCCGAGAAATTCCGCAACGAAGCGCGTGCGCGGGCGGTCGTATACGTCGCGCGGCGTGCCTGCCTGAAGGATGCGCCCGTGATTCATCACGACGACGCGATCGCTCATGGTCAGCGCTTCCTCCTGATCGTGCGTGACCATCACGCTCGTCACGCCGAGCTCGCTCTGCAACTGCTTCAACTCGAACTGCATGCCTTCTCGAAGGTTCTTATCGAGTGCGCCGAGCGGTTCGTCGAGCAGCAACACCGACGGATTCGTCACGATGGCGCGCGCCAGCGCCACACGTTGCTGTTGTCCGCCCGACATCTGCGCGATCCGCCGTTCGCCGAAACCGGGCAGGCGAATCAGGTCGAGCATGCGCGCCACATGCGGCGCACGTTCGCGTTTGGGCACGCCTGCCATGCGCAGACCGAAGGCGATGTTGTCGGCCACCGTCAGATGCGGGAACAGGCTGTAGTTCTGGAACACCATGCCGAGGCCGCGCTGGTTCGGCGGTATATGTGTGACGTCGCGGCCCGCGATGCGGATCGCGCCCGCATCGGGAAACTCGAAGCCGGCGATCAGGCGCAAGGTGGTCGTCTTGCCGCAACCCGAAGGTCCGAGCAGCGCGACGAGTTCGCCCGCGCGCACTTCGAGCGACAGGTCGTCCAGCGCGGTGATGGCGCCGAAGCGCTTGCTGAGGCCGTCGAGCGAGAGCGGCTGCGAACGCGACGAAGCGGCGGGCGCGCGAGCATCGAGCGTGGCGTCGGAGACGGGATGAGCGGACTGGAACATCGCATGCACCTTCATGAACATGAGTGAGACGGTTCGTTCCGAAGGAGACGCGGCGGCGCGCGGCTCCTCCCATCGGCGACTACTTTTGCGAGCTAAGCGGCGGCGCGCTTACTCTCCAGCAATTGCGGATATTGCTTCGAGACATCCGCGAAGATATCGCGCACTACGCCCGCGCCTTCCGTGAGCTTGCCTGCGGCTTCCCAGGCATCGAACGCGTCGAAGATCTTGTGCTTTAGGAAGTGACGCCAGATGACAGGCGCGGAGGCGAGAATCTCGGTCAGCACGGCATAGCGCGCAGGCGTCCAGCGTGCTTCGTAGGCCGCGCGTGCCCCGCCGTAGTTGAAGTGCGCGGACGGCGTGCGGGGCGCGTCGGCGGCGAGTTCGGCGCGCTGTGCTTCGGTCGCCTGCGCGTCGGCCACGCCTGAACGAACCACCACGCCGTATTGTGCGAGCGCTTCGGCTTCGGTCAGATAGCCGCGTTGCACGTCGGTGGCCACTTTTTGTGGATCGCGTAGGTAGGGATCGCCGTAGCCGCCACCACCGCATCCTTCGAGCCGGATCACATCGTTAGGACCACAGACGACGAGATCGGAGACGCCGAGATTTTCTTCTCCCGCCGTGCCGGGATTGCGCGTGAAGCGCGAATTCGCGCCCGCCTTGCCGCCGAGCACGCCCCACGATGCGAAGCGCGAACGGTCGCGATTGCGCGCCGTGACGAGTGTGCCCGGCGAGAACACGCGAAACTCCATGATCGTGCCCAGACCGCCGCGATAGCGTCCCGCGCCCGCGCTGCCCGGCACGAGGCCGTATTTGAGGATGCGGATCGGCACTTCGGCTTCGTTGATTTCGACTGGCGTATTGCGCAGGAACGCGTTGTTCGCGCCCGATGCATCCGAGCCGTCGCCGCTCGCCATGCCGCCCGCGCCGCCGCCGACCGGTCCGATCGCCGCGATGACGGTGCTGCCGTCGCTGCCCACGGTGCGCACGTTGAGGATCGACATGCCGCCCGCCGGACACGCGGGCAAGCGGTCGGGACACACCATCGAAAACGCGCCGAAGGTGACCATCTGCGCGACCTTGCAGGTCAGACTGCGCATGCCCACGGCTGCAGGTGGCACGCAATTCATGATCGTGCCTTCGGGCAGGATGCAGCGTGCAACCTTCAACATGCCCGCGTTCAACAGCAGGTCGGGATGCAGCGAATACAGCACGTAGTTCAACCCGACCAGCGCGAGCACATGGCGCTCCTTGCCGCCGGTCGGCATGTTGAGCGACGAATTGAGTTGCGGATCGCTGCCAGTGAAATCGAGCACGAGCGATTCGCCTTGCACCTTGAGGTTGAGCGCGACGCGCAGGGGCTTGCCGTTGGGCGAGTCTTCGTCGGCGAACTCGCTAAAGAAATATTCGCCATCGGGCATGGCGGCAACCAGCGCGCAGGCCTGTTCTTCGGAATAGTCGATCATCGCGACCATTCCCGCCTTGAAGTCTTCCACGCCGAAGCGTTCGATGATCTCCAGCACGCGCCGTTCGCCGGTCATCAGCATGGCGATCTGCGCCTTGAGGTCGCCGCGATTCTGTTCCGGCGCGCGCACGTTGATCGCCATGTGATCAAGCAGCTTCTCGTCGAGCACGCCCGCGCTGACGATCTTGGTCGGCGACCAGCGAATGCCTTCCTGATAGATCTCCGTGAGCGTGCGCGAGAGCGACGCGGGCACCGCGCCGCCCATGTCCGTGTTGTGAATATGGCCGCCCACGTAGCAGACGATCTCGCCTTCGTAGAACACCGGCTTCCACATCATCACGTCGGGCGTGTGGGTGGCGACGTAGCCGCTGTACGCGTCGTTGGTCATGCCGATATCGCCGGGCTCGTAATGGTCGATGGCCTTGATCACCGAACCGAAGTCGAGGCCCGGATACCACGTCGCACCGAGCGTTTTGGGCGACGCGAAGGTGAGGCCGTCGGGCGTCATGATGGTGCAGGAGAAGTCTTCCGTTTCTTTCACGAAAGCGGAATGCGCGGTGCGCATGAGCGTATGCGCCATGCTCTCGGCGGCCGCCACGCAGTAGTTCGAGAAAATCTGCAGAACGGACCGGTTGAACGTCGTCATGATAGGTTCCTTGAGTGATCTCACTGCGCGGACAGCAGCAGGTTGCCGTATTCGTCGACGACACATTCGAAGCCGGGCAGCACGCAGGTGGTCGTATCGTCCTGCGTGACGATGGCAGGACCGTCGAAGCGATGTTCCGCCAGCAGCGAGGTGCGTCGATACATCGGCACCGTGCGCCACGCGCCGTCGAGATACACGTCGATCATGGCTTCCACTGCGGGCTTGCCTTCGCCGTGCGCGACCTTCGGCATTTCGGGCTTGGGCGTCGGCAGGCTGATCACCAGACGCAGCGCCACCACCTGAACCGCCGAACGCTCGTCGCTATGACCGTACAGGCGATGATGCTCGCGATGAAACGCAGCGGCGATGGCGGACATGTCGCGCGTGCGGATTGTTTGCGCATCGAGAGGCGTGTCCACCTCGAACGATTGCCCGCGATAGCGCATATCAGCGGACACGGTCATTTCCGCACCCGCATCCGTGCCCGTCTCGCCGATCATCCAGTCGCGCGCCTGCGATTCCAGCATCGCGAGATCGTCGGCGAGCTTGCCGAGCGAGTCGGCATCGAGCGGATAGTACGTCGTCCGTACGAAATCGTTCTTCGTGTCCGCGATCAGACCGCCCAGCGCGCTCAGCACGCCCGGCGTGGTCGGCACCACGATATGGCGCATGTTCAACGCCCGCGCGAGAAAGCCGCCGAGCATCGGACCCGCGCCGCCGAACGGCATCAGCCAGAACGCGCGCGGATCGATACCGAAACGCGACACGATGCGGCTCACGCCGCCGTACATGCCCGACACCGACACGTCGATGATCGCCGCCGCTGTCTGATGCACGTCCATCCCGAGGCGCTCCGCGAGCGGCTCGATGGCGCGGCGGCTGGCATCGACATCGACTTGCACCGCGTTGTAGCCGAGCGCGGCGCGGCCCAGCACGCCGATCACGGCGAACGCGTCGGTGATGGTCGGGCGCGTGCCGCCGCGTCCGTAGCAGACCGGTCCGGGATTCGATCCCGCGCTCTCCGGTCCTATCTTTAACACGCCAAAATCATCGACCCACGCAATCGAGCCGCCGCCGTCGCCGATCGACGACACCGATACCGATGGAATATGAATCTGGAAATCGCCGATGTACTCGCCGGTCGCGTATTGCGGCTTGCCGTCGACGATCAGCGCGACGTCGGCCGTGGTGCCGCCGATATCGAGGCTCATGCAGTCCTTGATGCCGCACATGCCCGCGAGATACGACGCGCCGATCACGCCCGCCGCCGTGCCGGAGAGAATCATCTGCACGCAGTTGCTCTTGCCGTTTTCGGCGCTCATCACGCCGCCGTTCGACTTGGTGACCTTAAGGTCGACGCCTACGCCGCTTTCCGCGAGCGCCGCCTGCAAGCGCGTCAGATATTGCGACACGCGCGGCTGCACGTAGCCGCCGATGGTCGCCGTCACGGTACGCTCGTATTCGCGGATGATCGGCCACACTTCATGCGAACACGACACGAAAAAGCCTGGCGCGGCCTGTTCGATGATCGCCTTCACTTGCAATTCATGCGCCGGATTGCGATAGCAATGCAGCAGCGAGACCACCACACCGTCGCATTGCGCAGCCTTGAGCGCGTCGAGCGCGGCGAGCACGCTGGCTTCGTCGATGGGGGTTTCCTCGCTGCCGTCGGGACGCATGCGGCCATCGACACCGAACACGCGGTCGCGCGTGATGAGCGGCTCGGGCCGCCGCGACATCAGGTGATACATGTCGGGAATCTTCAGGCGCGCGATATCGAGCACGTCCTCGAAGTTGCGCGTGGTGATGAGCGCGAGACGCAGGCCCTTGCGCTGCACCACGGCATTCACGCCGACGGTCGTGCCGTGGGTGAAATACGTCACCTCGTGCGGGTCGATGCCAAAGCGCTCGCTGAGTCCCTGCATGCCGTCGATGACTTCGCTGCCCGGACTATCGGGCCGCGAAAACACCTTGAGCGTGCGGGTCGTCCGCGTCTCGTCGTCTAGCACCGCGAAGTCGGCGAACGAGCCGCCGATATCCACTCCGATTCTCAAGCCCATTGCCATGTCCCTGTCTGGTTGAGCAGGCGCGAACCGCCCGCCTGAAGCGCTGCATCATTCCTTGCCGATCGTCGAGCCTTGCGTCGTTCAACGCCCGATCTGCTTGTTCCATGCTTCGATCCATTGCGGCACGTACTTGCCGATGTCCTCGAAGTTGACCCAGATCGAACCGTCGACCGTGGCGATACGCGGCTTGACCTTCGGCTCGTAGTCGACCTTGGTGTTCGACGCGGTGTACTGCATCGTGTTGGCGAAGCAACTCTGGCCGTCCGCCGATGCGAGTTCGTTGAGGAATTGCGTGCCGAGCGGCGAACCGTTCTTCACTTTCACGGCCATGTTCGGAAACGCGACCGATCCCGGCCCCGGATTGACCCACGCGATATCCGGATTGCCGCTGTCGTGTTCGGCCCAGGCGCGGCCGTCGTAGTACATCGCGATGTCGATGTCGCCGTTGCGCATCGCGTTGAGCGGCGCATTGGGATCGCTGAAAAAGGTGGCATTCTTGCTGTCGCGCATGCGCTTGACCTGATCGAGCGCGGGCTGAATATTCGTCGGCGAGCCGCCGTAGAGCTGATTGAACAACGTGATGAGACCGGCCGGCGTCGCCACGTAGTTGATATCGGGAATGCCCGCCTGCCATTTGCCGGCGACCACGCCATCGACGAATTCCTTCCATGTCTTCGGCGGGTTCTTCACGCGCTTGGCGTTGTACATCAGGCCGAAATCGCCGTAGGTGATGGGGAAGCCGTAGCCCTTGCCGTAGGCGACCAGACGCGGATCGAGCTGCGCCATGTTCGGCACATCCTTGGCCGAGATCGGGTCGAGCACATTGCGGCTCACAGCGATATGCGTCGCCTCGGGCGTGCTCACCATCACGTCGATGGGCGGCTTCGCGGGACTGGCCGCGACCTGATTGACCCATTGGAGCGGATTGCCGAGCGTCACGTCCACGCTCTTGCCGGTTTTCTTCTCGAACGGTTCGACGAAGCACTTGCGATACGCCTTCTCCCACGTCCCGCCGAATGCGGTCACGGTGAGATCGGCGGCGAGCGCCGTGTGTGCGGCGAACAGAGAACCCAGCATGAGGGCAGCGCTACGAACGGCAATCGTCTTCATCGTCTTCCCGTGCGGTTGATTCATCGAAATTCCCCTGGCGCGTGCGATACGTATTGCGGCTCATATGGGAGCGTGCCATAATACGGCACAGCGTTTAATATCGTGGTACAAGGTAGCATGCGATATTGCCCATCGCAAGGCATTCAAAAATGAACAGTCTTCTCAAAAGCATCGAAATCATCGAGGCCGTGTCAGAGCATCAGCCGGTTGGCGTTGGCGAACTCGCCAAGTTGCTGGATATGCCGAAATCCAGCGTGCAGCGCGTGCTCATGACGTTTCAGGAAGCGGGCTGGCTGCGGCAGGCGAGCGGTGAAATCACGCGCTGGGAAATCAGTCCGCGCGTGATCAGCGTGCGGCCCAATGCGCTGAAGGGCGGCGCGCTGCAAAAAGCCGCCCGCGAGCCGATGCAGGACTTGTGCAACGCGGTGAACGAGACGGTGCACCTGTCCATTCCGGATAGCACCAACGCGATGGTTCTGGTCGAGGAAATCGAATGCAAGCAGTTCGTGCGCACGGCGTACAAGATCGGCGATGTTTCGCCGTTTCACGCCACGGCCAACGGCCTCGCGCTGCTCGCGTTTCTGAACGAGAGTCAGATCGCGACCATCCTCAATCGCGATCTTAAAAAATACGGAGACCGAACGATCAACGATCCGCAGTTGATCCGCGAGGAACTCGAACGCATCCGCGGGCGCGGCTATTCGATGAACCTCGGGCAGTATCGTCACGCGATCTATGCGATCGGCGCACCGGTGTTCGATGCCAGCGGCATCGTCGTCGCGAGCGTGTGCATCTCGATGCCGGAATCGCGCTTCGAGGAAGGCCGCATCGCGGAATGGGCGAACGCGGTCATGAACGCCGCGTCGCGAATCAGCAGAGGACGCGGGCACGGCTGACGCTCACGGCGCGAGGCAGAGCGCGTCCATCAGATCGGACGCGCCGTGTGCCTCGGGATGCATCACGATATCGAACGCTTTGCTTGTCGCTTGCGTGCCCAACAGCGGCATGAGCGTCGCGCGGAACTTGGTCTCGGTGTGTTCCATGCGCACCGCGTCGCGGCGGATCGAGCCGGGCGGTTCGGTCAGCAGCGTGCAGCGCTTCGTGCCGTCGTTCAAGGTGACGACGACGCGCGTCGGTATCGACAAATCGGCGCGATGCTGGAGATCGAAGTCCGCTTCGTGATGCACGTCGATCTTCCCGAACAGCGCGCGGATCGCGGTCGATTCGAAATCAGGCTCGCGCAGCGCGGCGTTGATGTCGTCCGCCAGCCATGCGCTCGCGACGAGAAAGCGCACGTTGAATTGCGCATCGACGAGGTTGGTGGGGAAGGGCGAGTCCAGCGTATCGACGAATTTGCGGAACGAGTGAATGTCGATGTGCGCGATGGCGTTCACGTCGAGCGAGGGCTTCATCTCGAGCACCGCTTCGATGGCCGGATGCGACCAGCGGCAACACGCCCATGGCTTGAATTCGACGCGGCGGATCCACCAGTCGTCGCCCGGCATGCTGCGCAATAGCGCGGGGCGGATGCGGTCGGAGCCGTAGGTATGGCGAAAGCCGAACGTGTCGGAGAAGAAATGCTGGTCGCCGATAAAGCCTTCCTTCGCGAGATACGCCGACATGACACCCGCCGACGCCGCCGCGCCGTAGCCGTTCTTGAGCCACGTATAGCCGCCGCCGGGATTGGCGCGCAAGATCATCGGCATCGGCGCTTGCTGTGCGGCGAGACCGAAGCCCTGCATCCATTGTTCGCGAGTCAGTCCGAGCAGCATGCCCGCCGCGATATACGCACCGAAGATTCGCCACGACGCATAGCCGATATCCTTGGACGGTGCATCGTCGCTCGGACACAGCATCGCGCCGATGCGCAAAGATGCTTCGTACGCGACGATGACCGCATGCAACAAGTCCATGCCGCCGCGCTGCAGACGATGCGCGCAAGCCAGCGCGGGGCCGACGATCGTCGCGCCCGGATGCGATGGCGCTTCGCCGCGAAAGCAGTCGTCGAAGTCGAGAATGTTGGCGGCGTGCGCGTAGAGTTGGACGGTATCGAACAGGCTCGCGTGTCCGTTCGAATGCGTGGCTAGCACGCGAGCGAACGACTCCATCTGCACGGTATGCAGCCTCGCCTTGAAACACGCCATGCCGTCGAGCATGCATTGCTTGCCGGCGTGGATGGCATCGGCGGGAATGGCGTCGATGCGATGCGCGATCAGCCAGTCGACGAGACCGGCGAATCCTTCGTGAGTGTCGCGGTGTTGCACGGCCGAAACTGACATGATGTTCGTCGCAAGCCCAAGGCAAGCCAAGGCTAGGGGCGACGATATAAGCCGTCAAATACGCATTTATGTGACGGCGATGCCGATTTGATATGACGCGCTCGCGCTGCGCTTATTGCGTGCTCTCGCGAAAAGCTTCGCCGAAAGCCTTTGCGAGCATATTCATCGGAACATTGAGCGGATAGACGAGGAATGTCGAAAACTCGATGCGCGGCGCGAACGGCAGTATGGCGATCTGTCCGGCGTACTCGCGCGCGACCACCGGATTCGACACGCTCACGCCCATGCCGCGCGAGACCATCCGGCAGATGGCCGCCGCGAAGTGCGACTCGTACGCGAGAATGCGCTTTTCTTCTCCGCCGGTCTGACAGGCGTCGTCGATGCGCTTGCGCATCACGTCGCTCGACTTGAGCGACAGAAATCGCTCGCCCGCCAGGTCTTTCGGCGTGACGGCGTCGCGTTTGCGCGCGAGCCTGTGATCCATCGGCGTGATGCAGACGCCCAGACTCTTGCATGCCACTTCATGCGCCACGCTCGTGCCGTTGAATATTTCCGATGCGATGCCGACATCCGCATAGCCGGTGGCGAGCCATTGGCAGACCGTCAACGAATCCGCGACATGCAGCGTGACATCGACATCCGGAAACTTTTGCGCGAACAGATGGATGGCGTCCGGCACGGCGACGATCGCCATCGACGGCACGGCCGCCACGCGCAGTCTGCCGCTGCCGCGCTTGCGAATGAGGTCCGCTTTTTCTTCGAGACCACGCAGGCTCGCGAAGGTATGTTCGACATCGCGAAAGAACACCTGGCCCTCGAGCGTGGGCATGAGTTTGCCGATCTGCCGCTCGAACAGCTTGATGCCGATGCGCCGTTCAAGTTGCCCGATGACGCGGCTGATGTTCGATTGAGAGGTGTGCAGGTCCTTGGCCGCCTGCGTCATCGAACCCGATAGCATCACTGCGCGGAAGGCTTGCACTTCGCGGAAATTGAGCATCGGAGAAGGGGTATATCAAAATGGTATGGCCCACGATTATATGCGCATTTGTCAAAGAAAAATGGCCTTCTTAAACTCGCCGGAACCTGATCCATTTTCGCTTCGACGCCCGTGAATTCGCCTTCTCCGGTGCGCGCAAGCGTCATTCGACGAGCTGCCATGCCGGACTTCGACCCAGACCAGATAGCCTTGCCGAGCGGCCATTTCATCGACGGGCGCATCGTCGCCGGTGCGAGCGATATCGAAGTGATCCGGCCGTCCGATGCGTGGCTCATGGGTGTTATCCCGGATGCGTCGGACAGCGTCGTCGACGAAGCGGTGGAGAACGCGCATCGCAACTGGCGCGCGAGCAAGTGGGGCACGTGTGCGCCGCGCGAACGTGCGCGGGTGCTGCTGCGCTGGGCCGATCTGATCGACGCGCACGCCGACGAACTCGCGCGTCTCGAAGCAGTCGGTTCGACGCGCCCGATCGGCGAAGCGCGCGCGTTCGACATCCCGTTCACGGCCGAGTGCATCCGCTTCTTTGCGGAGTGCGCGGACAAGTTCGGCGGCGACACCATCCCGACGCGTCACGACAGTCTGGGCATGGTGCTGCCCGAACCATACGGCGTGGTCGCCGCGATTGCGCCGTGGAATTTTCCATTGACGATGGCATCGTGGAAATGCGCCCCCGTGCTCGCGGCGGGCAATGCAATGGTGCTCAAGCCATCCGAACTCACGCCCCATTCGATCGTGCGTTTCGCGCAACTCGCGGTGGAAGCGGGCTTGCCCGCAGGTATCTTCAACATCGTGCAGGGACGCGGACAAGGAGCTGGTGCGGCGCTGGTGCGGCATCCGTTGATCGGCAAAGTGTCGTTTACCGGTTCGACGCGCACGGGCGCGAGCATCATGAGCGAAGCGGCGCAATTCGGCACCAAGCCCGTCACGCTCGAACTCGGCGGCAAGAGTCCGCAAGTCGTGTTCGACGATGCCGGCGATATCGACGAAGTGGCGCAGCGCATCGTGCGCGGCTTCACCTCGAATGCGGGGCAGGCGTGCGTCTCGGGCACGCGGCTGATCGTGCAGCGCGGCATCGCGGAGCGTGTGGTCGACGCTGTGATCGCCCGCATCGCCACGTTCGAGCCCGGGCCGACATGGATGGCGTCCACGCGCTTTCCGCCGATCATCAACGCGCTACAGGCCACACGGATTCACCAGGCCATGCGCGACAGCATCGACGAAGGCGCGAGCGTGCTGTGCGGCGGCGAGTGTTTCGATACGGCGGGCAAGGGCTTTTTCTATCGCCCGACCTTGCTTGCGAACGTCACGAGTGCATCGCGTGCGGTACGCGAAGAGATTTTCGGCCCGGTGCTGACAGTGCAGACTTTCGACGATGAAGAAGAGGCGCTCGCGCTCGCCGATCATCCGACCTATGGTCTTGCCGCTGGCGTGCATACGCGCGATATCGGCCGTGCCTTGCGCGCGATGCGCCGCATTCAGGCGGGCACGGTCTGGGTCAACCGCTTCGGACGTACCTGGGATTTCATGATGCCGACGGGCGGCTTCAAAGGCTCGGGCATCGGCAAGGATCTCGGCCGTCAGGCTTTCGAAGCGAACTTCCGCTACAAGGCCGTGTTGATCGACTTCTGATTCCTCCCATTCACGCACACACGCATACAAACACACATGTTCGAGGAGACGCCATGTCGCTGTTCAAGCCCAAGTTCATCACCTTCGATTGCTACGGCACGCTCATCTACTTCGAGATGGCGAACGCGGCGCGCGCGCTATACGAAGACCGCGTGCAGGCGGAACACATGCGCGCGTTCACCGACGCCTTCGCCGCTTATCGGCTCGATGAAGTGCTCGGCGCATGGAAGCCCTACGAGCAGGTCGTGGACAACGCGATTCGCCGCACCTGCAAGCGCTTAGGCGTGATGTACCGTGAAGGCGATGGCCGGGCGATCTACGATCAGGTGCCGACCTGGGGCCCGCATCCCGACACCACCGCTGGGCTTGCGAAAGTCGCGAAGGAATTCCCGCTGGTCGCGTTGACGAATGCATCGAACGTGCAGATTCCGCACAACATCGAACGGCTCGGCGTGCCCTTTCATGCGGTCTACACGGCGGAACAGGCGCAGGCCTACAAGCCGCAGATGAAAGCCTTCGAATACATGCTCGATCAGCTCGGCTGCGGTCCGGAAGATATCCTGCATGTGTCGTCGAGTTTGCGCTACGACCTGATGACCGCGCACGATATGGGTATCAGGAACAAGGTGTTCGTCGCACGCGGACACGAGCCGGCGAATCCCTATTACGGCTACACGGAGATCAAGGATATCGGCGGACTCGCGGCGGTCGTCGGGCTATGAGACTCGAACCGTACTGGCTCGCTTCGGCCCCGATGTTCACGCTGGGCGCGACGGGGTCGCTGCCCGCGCGTGCAGACGTGGTCGTAGTCGGTGGCGGCTTCACGGGGCTATCGGCGGCGCTCTCGCTGGCGCGCAAGGATGTGGACGTGGTGCTGCTGGAAGCGGGGTGCATTCATGGCGAAGCTTCGGGACGCAACGGCGGACATTGCAGTCCGGGCACGGCGCAAGGGCTTGCGGATCTGATCGACCGTTATGGACTCGATGTCGCGAAGCATCACTATCAGGTCTATACCGATGCGGTCGATTACGTCGAACGGCTCGTGGAACAGGAGCGACTGGACTGCGATTTCACGCGGCGCGGCAAGCTCAAGCTCGCGAGCAAGGCGTCGCACGTAGCGGGCATGACGCGCAATTACGAAGCGCTGCGCAAGCATCTCGACGCACCGGTGGAATGGTTGTCGGCGTCAGAGGTGAAGCATGAACTCGCATCCGATGCATTTCACGGCGGCATGCTCGACACACGCGGTGGCCAGATGCACATGGGGAAGTTCGGCACCGGACTCGCGATGGCGGCAGCGCGCCGCGGCGCGCGCATCTTCGAACAAGCGGCGGTGACGCAACTGACGAATATCGGCGGAGATCGTCATCGTGTCACGACGGCCAAAGGCGTCATCGAAGCGGATCGCGTACTGCTCGCGACGGGCTGTTCGAACCACGGACCGTTCGGCTGGTGGCAAAGGCGCATCGTGCCGGTCGGCAGTTTCGTGATCGTCACCGAACCGATCACGCCGCTGCTCGATATCGCGTTGCCCCAGCGCCGCAACTATGTGACGAGCCTCAACTTCGGCAATTACTTTCGCGTGACGGCGGACGATCGACTCGTGTGGGGTGGACGTGCGCGCTTTGCGCGGAGCAATCCGGAATCGGACAGAAAGAGCGGCAAGATTTTGAAGGCATCGCTCGATGCGCTGTTGCCGAGCCTGAAGGAGGTGCGCATCGACTACTGCTGGGGCGGACTCGTGGAAGCGACGGCAGATCGTTTGCCATCGGCGGGCAAGCACGAAGGGCTGTATTACTCGATGGCCTACAGCGGACACGGCACGCAAATGTCCACCTACATGGGCGACGTGATGTCCGATATCGTGATGGGCGCAAAGCGCGAGAATCCGTGGCATCGTGCGCAATGGAAAGCGTTGCCGGGCTACGCGGGACGCGAGTGGTTCCTGCCGCTGGTGGGCGCGTATTTCCGCTTCAAGGATGCGGTGTCGTGATGAATCACCTCGTCATACGCATGGTGGGACGGCGCGTCGCCATCGGCGCGCTGACCTTGTTGATGGTCGCCGCGCTGGTCTTTTTCATGGCGAGCCTGTTGCCGGGCGATGCGGCGCAAATGGCGCTCGGCCAGTATGCGACGCCGGAAACCGTCGCGATATTGCGCAAGCAACTTGGCCTCGACGAACCGCTCATCGTGCGATTCGTGACCTGGCTCGGCGGCTTGTCGAGCGGCAACTTCGGCACGTCGTATGCGGCCAACGTGCCGGTGAAGAGCATCGTGATGGCGCGCATCCCCAACACGCTGATGCTCGCGGGCGCGGCCACGGCGGCATCGGTGCCGATCGCGCTCGTGCTCGGCATCGTCGCGGCGATGGTGCGCGGTACGCTGCTCGATCGCCTGATCGGCGTACTGACGATGTCGGTCGTCGCGGTGCCGGAGTTTCTGCTCGCGACGCTTGCCGTGCTCGTGTTCGCCGTGAAGCTGCATTGGGTGTCGGCGGTATCGGTGAATGCGGATACCTCGAGCTTCGGCGCATTCCTCAAATCGTACAGCTTGCCGGTGCTCGTGCTGTGCTGCGTGGTGGTGGCGCAGATGGCGCGGATGACGCGCGCGGCGCTCATCAATCAGCTCGATGCGCCTTACGCGGAAATGACCGTGCTCAAGGGACTGCATCCGGCGCGCACGGTGTTGCGCCATGCGCTGCCCAATGCGGTCGGCCCGATCATCAATGCAATGGCGTTGAGCCTGTCGTATCTGCTCGGCGGCGTGATCATCGTCGAGGCCATCTTTTCCTATCCGGGTCTCGCCAGCACGCTCGTCGATGCGGTGAGCAATCGCGACCTGCCTATCGTGCAGTTTTGCGTGCTGTTCTTCAGTACGTGTTATCTGCTGTTGCTCCTGATCGCCGATGTCGTGACGATCGTCTTCAACCCCAGGCTGCGCTGAATCATGAACCACGTTCTTTCTTCTCCGCGCACGTTGAGGCGCTTTTTCATGTCGCTGCCGATACTCGGGCGCATCGGGTTTTGCGTGTCGATCCTGTGGGTCCTGATCGCGATCTTCGGTTCGCTGATCGCGCCATACGGCATGATGGACATGAGCGGCGGCAAGGTGTTCGCATCGAGCAGCCTCGCGTATCCGCTGGGCACGGACTTTCTGGGCCGCGATCTGTTGAGCCGCATTCTTTATGGCGCACGCTATTCGATCGGACTCGCGCTTGCCGCGACCCTGATCGCGAGCGTGAGCGGCACCTTGCTCGCGTTGATATCGACGGTGATCGGCAAGTGGTTCGATGAAATCGTCTGCCGCGTCGTGGATGCGTTGCTGGTCACGCCGAGCAAGATTCTGGCGTTACTAGTGATCGCCATCTTCGGTTCCGATCTCAACGTGCTCGTGCTGACTGCGGGCGCGATCTATATGCCGGGCGCGTTCCGTATCGCGCATTCGCAGGCGGTCGGACTCAACGCGATGGAGTATGTCACCGTCGCGCGGCTCAACGGCGAGAGCACCTTGCATATTGCCTGCCGCGAAATCCTGCCGAACATGATTCATCCGATGATGGCCGACTTCGGCTTGCGCTTCGTCTATAACGTGCTGATGCTGAGCGGCTTGAGCTTTCTGGGCCTCGGCGTGCAGCCGCCGTACGCGGACTGGGGATCGCTCGTGCGCGAAAATCTGTCGGGATTGTCGTCGGGCGCGGCGGCGGTCATCATGCCCGCGCTCGCCATCGCGACGCTGACCATCGGCGTGAATCTGCTGATCGACAGTCTTGCGATGCGTGGCCACGCGCGCGCGTCGAGGTGAGCCATGAATCGAACGCTCGTGGAAGTTTCGAATCTCGATGTCGTCGTACGCGGTGACGACGGCGTCGACACGGCCATCGTCAAGGACGTGAGCTTTTCGATCGCGCGTGGCGAAGTGCTCGCGCTGATCGGCGAATCCGGTTCGGGCAAGACCACCATCGCCTTGACGCTGCTCGGTTATGCGCGCGCCGGTTGCCGCATTGCAGCGGGACGCGTGAGTGTGGGCGGCACCGACGTCCTCGCCGCTTCGCCTGCCCAACTGCGCGAGCTGCGCGGACCCCGTGTGGCTTATGTCGCGCAGAGTGCATCGGCATCGTTCAATCCGGCTTTGCGCATCATGGATCAGGTGATCGAAGGCGTGTGCGTGCGGCGTCTCATGAACCGCAAGGCCGCGCGCGCGAAGGCGGTGAAGCTGTTTCGCGCGCTCGCGTTGCCGACGCCTGAGACCATCGGCGAGCGATATCCGCATCAGGTGTCCGGCGGGCAGTTGCAGCGGTTGATGGCGGCCATGGCGCTGATGTCCGATCCCGAAGTCGTCGTGTTCGACGAACCAACCACCGCGCTCGACGTGACGACGCAAATCGAAGTGCTGCGCGCGTTCAAGCGAGCCATCGAAGAATTTCAGATCAGCGCGGTGTATGTATCGCACGATCTCGCCGTGGTCGCGCAGATTGCCGATCGCGTGCTCGTTTTGCGCAACGGCGCGATGCAGGAGCAAGGCGCGCTCGAGCAGATCATCAACGCGCCGGTGCATCCTTATACGCGTAGTTTGATCGCTGCGGCGCAACCCGTTTCGCGCCTGACCGATCGCGATGCGGAGCAGGCGTGCATGCAGCCGCCGCTGCTGGAGATCACCGACCTCACAGCCGGTTATGGCGAACGCGACCGCGCCGGCATGCCCGCCGTGCGTGTGCTCGATGGTGTGAATCTGGTCTTGCGACGTGGAACCACGCTCGGCGTGATCGGCGAGTCGGGATCGGGCAAGTCCACGCTCGCGCATGTGATCGCGGGACTGCTCGCGCCTGCGAAGGGCGAGATTCATTTCATGGGCGTGCCGCTGGCGGGCGATCATGCGAAGCGCGATCGCGAGTTGTATCGACGCATTCAGCTCGTGTTTCAGAACGCGGACAAGGTGTTGAATCCATCCCGCGAAGTAGGCGATATTCTGGCGCGGCCCTTGAAGCTGTTCGACCGATGCGCGGCCAGCGAGATACCCGCACGCGTTGCGCGTCTGCTCGATCTGGTGAAGCTGCCCGCTTCGATCGCCAGGCGGCGGCCCGGCGAATTGTCGGGCGGTCAGAAGCAGCGCATCAATCTGGCGCGCGCGCTTGCGGCCGAGCCGGAATTGATCATCTGCGACGAAGTGACGTCGGCGCTCGATACCGTGGTCGGTGCGGCGATCCTCGATCTGCTGGTGGAGTTGCGGCACGAACTGGATATGTCGTATCTGTTCATCAGCCACGACCTGTCCACGGTGCGCACTACCTGCGACGATATCGCGGTGCTGTTCAAAGGCCAGAAAGTCGATGCATGCGACCGCAGCGCGCTGCTCAATCAGCCGCGTCATCCTTATACGGAGACACTGATCGGATCGGTGCCGGAGATGCGGGCAAACTGGCTCGAAGAGACGGCGCTGCGTATGAAGGCCTAAAAAAAGCCCGCAAACGCGGGCTTTGTTATCGTCGGCCGAGTTCAGGCACGCCAGACGGCTTCCGCGAACCGATACCCCATGTTCATCCCCGATGGGTTCGATTTGTAGCCGCGCACCTTTTTCGACACGCCGTCGAGAATCACGTCGAACACCGGAATGACCGTGCCGGAATTGTCGTGTACGAGCGTTTGCATATCGCCGTATATGGCCTTGCGCTTCTTGAAGTCGCCTTCCGCGCGCGCCGAGTCGAGCAGCTGATCGAGCTTGGGGTCTTTCCAGCGCGCCTCGTTGGTGGGCGACGTCGATGTGTAGAACAGATCGAAAATCATGCCGACATTCGGCCGGTTCGAAATGGACCCGTAGGTAATTGGCCGCTTGGTCCAGTAGTTCGACCAGTAGCCATCGGTCGGCACCTGCTTGACGACGAAATTGAAGCCCGCCTGCGCACCGAAGCTTTGCAGAAACTGCGCGCCTTCCACCGACGATGCAATGCCAGGCTGACAGAATATCTCGATGGACTGGCCCGCCACGCCGCTTTTCTTCAAATGGAACTTGGCCCGGTCGAGGTCGAATGCGCGTTGCGGCAGGCCTTCGAGATAGTACGGGTCCCACGGCGCGACGGGATGATCGTTAGCGATCACGCCATAGCTTTGCATAACGTCATCGACCATGCGCTTGCGATCCTGAAGATAGCGCACCGCGGAAACGAAGTCCGCGTTGCCCGAGATCGGGTTGTCTTGTCGGAGTATCAGGTCGGTGTAGATGCCGAGCTTGTTCAGCACGAGTTGAACGTTCTGATTGCCTTTGACCTGTGCCGCATAGCGATGATCGACCAGCGAGCAGATGTCGATATCGCCTGCGAGCACGGCATTCACGCGCGCGGCGTTGTCCGGCACGCCGATTACTTCGACGGTATCGAGATAGGGCAGGCCGGGCTTCCAGTAATTCGGATTGCGCTTGGCGGAAAACTTGCTGCCGGGCGTGAAATTGTCGATGACGAACGGACCGGTGCCGACCGGCTTCGAAAAATCCTTCGCGCCGTTGCGGACGATCAGGAAGTAACTGCTGCCCAATACCGAGGGCAGATCGAAGTTCGGCTTGTCGATGACAAGCGACACCTCGTACTTGCCGACCGCCTTGACCTCCTTGAAGCCGCTGGCAATCGCAAATGCCTTGGATGTCGTGGCCGGGTCCTTGTGACGTGCCAGCGAATACACGACATCCTCCGCCGTCAGTTCGGCGCCGTCGTGAAAATGCACGCCCTTTTTGACCGCGATGTGCCACGTCAAGCCGTCGGTGCTCTCGACCTTCTCGGCCAGTGCGGGCGTGGGCGTGAGCGAGTCGTTGAACTCCATCAGCGCATTGAACAGACAGAACTGCTTGGTCCAGTCGCCGGAGTGCGCGCCTTTGGCGGGATCGAGCGTGTCGGACACGGAGCCGTTCTGCACAGCCATGCGCACGTTGCCTCCCTTCTTGGGCGCTTCGTCGGCTAACGCCGGCCGAGAGAGCGTGCTCGCCATGCCTGCCGCAGCGCATATCGAGAGAAAATCTCTTCTGGTGGTGTTCATTGCCTATCCTCGGGTCACTTCATGAAATGGCTCAGAGCGCTTGCCGTGCCATTCTATGAAGAGTTCTTTAGCGCGTTCAAATACGCCATTTTTGACCCCCCATCTGTTTTTGATATGCGTGTCCGCTCACGCATGTTCGAGCGTCGGGAGCCCATATCAAAATGGCATGTCCTCCCAATACCTTCGCATTTGTCAACGCTAATCTAGCTTCTTACACTCCGGCTCAATCGCACTCTTAGAGCCGTTCGAACGTGAGACAACCTTTGCTTCAAATCGAAACCGATGCGGTCTTGCCTTCGCATCTGGATGTCGCGGTGATCGGTGGCGGCGCTGCCGGCGTCGCGACGGCATATGAATTGAACCGTTTGGGCAAGCGTGTCGCCGTATTCGAGAAAGGCCGCATCGCAGCCGAACAAAGCAGCCGCAACTGGGGATGGTGCAGAACGCTGGGGCGCGATCTGCGCGAACTCGGCATGGCCAAGCTCAGTGTGCAGCGATGGTCGGAACTGTCGTCGGAGATCGGCGCGGATGTGGGGTTCCGCGAAACGGGCATTACCTTCGTCACGCGTAGCGAGGATGAACTCAAAGGCTGGCAGGAGTGGTTCGCTTTCGCCAGACGCTCGGGTGTGGGCGCGGAAATGCTCTCGCGCGAGCAGGCCAACGCGCTTTACGCAGGGCAGGGCGCGCCGTGGATCGGCGGCGTGCGCACCTTCAACGACGGCTATGCGGACCCCGCCTGCGCGATTCCTTTGCTCGCGCGCCACGCGCGGTCCAAAGGCGTGTCGATCCTTCAGCATTGCGCGGTGAACGATCTGTATTTCGAAGGGGGCAAGCTTGCCGGGATCGAGACCGAACGCGGCCGCGTGCGGGCTGACGCCGTGGTGATCGCGGCGGGGGCATGGTCATCGTTGTTTTGCCTCAAGCAGAAAGTCGTGTTGCCTGTTTTGAACGTGCATTCGTCCGCGTCGAAATCGCAAGGCGATATTCGCCTTTCATTCGAAGGTCCGCTCAAAGCGCCCGAGTTCGCCTTGCGCGAGCGCGCGGACGGCGGCTATACGCTAGCCAAGAGCGGTCGCGGCACGGTGCATGTCGTGCCTAACAGTTTCCGCTATGGCAATCGCTTCAAAGGGCTTTACGCGAGCCGCAGAAAAAATATCAAGGTCAGCTTCGGCAGCGAGTTCTTTCGTCAGTTGTGGGACGAATTCAGTTATCTGCATCTCGGACGCTCGCCGTTCGTGCATAACCGCGTTCTCGACCCCGCGCCCGACATCGAGCTGGTGCATTCGGCATACGACGCGGCGGGGAAAATCTTCCCGCAATTCGACCCGTCGAAAGTGGACCTCGCCTGGGGCGGCGCCATCGACAATACGCCGGACGGCATACCCGTAGTCTCCGAATGCGCCGGCCAGCCGGGCCTCTACCTTTGCACGGGATTCAGCGGACATGGCTTCAGCAGTTCTTTAGGCGCGGGACGCATGCTGGCGCAGCTCATTGCACAGGGGCGCATGACGCAGGACCTGGAACATTTGTCGCATGACCGATTCCTGACAGGCCAGGCGCTTGCGCCGAACATCATTTACTAAGGTCATCCATCAAGTTCGGAATACTAATTTTGTCATCGTTGTTTAGGTGTTTTGCGCGTGTTAGCCTCGTTTGCATAAAGTAATCGTCACGGATAATTCACTCTCCCTTGAGATCGACATGAACGCTTTCACCCGCACCGGCATCTCCCGGCTCGTCTGTTCGGCGACCATTGCGCTGTTCGCTTTCGCAGGCAGTACGACGCAAGCCGCCGAATCGCCCGATATGGCCAAGCTTGCGAAGAACACGAAGATCTACGAGAGCCTGCCGCAGAAGACCAAGGATGCGGGCGTGATCCGTGCCGCTACGGAGTCCGACTATCCGCCCTTCGATTTTCTCGACGATAAGAATCAGTTGATCGGCGCGGATATCGACATCTCGAACGCGCTCGGCAAGATCATGGGCGTGCCGATCCAGAACGTGAATACCGATTTCTCCGCGATCATTCCCGGCCTGCAGGCGGGCCGCTTCGATATCGGCGTGTCGTCGATCGGCGACTATATCGAGCGTGCCAAGACGATGGACTTCGTCGACTACTATCGCGGCGGCACATCGTTCCTGATACGCGCGGGCAGCAAGGAACCCAAGAGCCAAACCGATGTGTGCGGCACGTCGGTCGGCGTGCTCAAGGGCACGTCTTCCGAAACCCTTGCGCATGGCAGCAGCGACCGTTGCACGGCGGCGGGCAACAAGGCCATTACGGTCAACGCGTATCCGACGCAAAGCGCAGCCGTCTTGGCGCTCAAGTCCGGACGCATCGACTCGGTATCGGGCGACTCGGCGACCAACGGTTATTCGGCGAGCAATGCATCGCTCAATATCCGCAATGCCGGTCTTAGCGTGTACGGCGATCGTCCTTATTACGGCATCGCCATTCCGAAAAACTCTCCGCTGTTCCAGCCGGTCATGGATGCAATGGAAGAGTTGATTCGATCGGGCGTCTATACGGCGATTCTCGAGAAGTGGGGCATTGCGGATGGCGCGGTGCCCAAGGCGATGAAGAACCAGTCGATCGCTCAATAAGCACGGAGTTTCATATGGCTTATCTCTCACCCGCGCTGCAACAGGCGACGCCCTTGATCGTCACGCATGGCAAAGGCACCTATCTCTACGATCGCGATGGCCGCGCCTGGCTCGACTTCACGGCCGGTATCGGCGTGACGGCGACGGGACATTGCCATCCGAAAGTGGTCGAAGCCGCGAAGAATCAGATCGAGCGTCTGATTCACGGTCAATACGGAATCGTGCGCCATGAACCGCTCCTGCAGTTGATGGAGCGCTTGCACAAGCATATGCCCGGCGCGCTCGACACGTTCTTCTTCGCAAACTCGGGCGCGGAAGCGGTCGAGGCGGGCGTGCGGCTCGCGCGCAATGCGACGGGACGTCAGAACGTGATCGTGTTTCAAGGCTCGTTCCACGGACGCACGATCGGCGGTTCGGCGCTCACCACATCGGGCGCGCGTTTTCGTGCGGCAGTGTCGGGGCCGCTGCCGACGGGCGTGGTGGTCGCGCCGTTTCCATCCGCGTACCGTTACGGATGGGATCTCGAAACCGCTAACCGCTTTTGTCTGCGCGAACTCGACCATCTCTTCGTGACCTTGACGCGGCCGGAAGACACCGCCGCCATTCTGATCGAGCCGGTGCAAGGTGAAGCCGGTTATCTGCCTGCATCGACGGAGTTTTTCCGGGGCTTGCGCAAGCGCGCCGACGAGCACGGCATCATGCTGATCATCGACGAAGTGCAGGCAGGCATGGGGCGCACGGGCCGCTTTTGGGCGCATGAACATTTCGATGCCCGGCCGGATATCGTCGTGTTCGCCAAAGGCATTGCGAGCGGCTTCCCGTTGTCGGGCATTGCGGCGAGCCGCGAGCTGATGGCGCGTGCCGCGCCGGCATCGCAAGGTGGAACCTATTCGGCGAACGCGGTCGCATGCGCGGCGGCGATCGCGACGCTCGATGTCATCGAAGAAGAGGGCTTGCTCGAGAACGCGACCAGGATGGGCAAACTGCTGCGCGATGGACTCGAAGCGACGGCGATGCGTCATCAGGGCATCGGCGATGTGCGAGGCATCGGACTCATGCAGGCAAGCGAATTCGTCACCGCCGACGGCGACCCGGACCCGGCATCGGCGAAAGCAGCGGTCGCGGGCGCGTTCAAGCGCGGCCTGATTGTGCTGACGTGCGGTCCGTATGGTCATATCGTGCGCATGATTCCCGCGCTCACGGTGAACGCGGACGAGATCGGCCACGCGCTCGACGCCTGGAACGCCGCAGTGGACGAAGTCTACGCGCAACACTGAGCGAGCGTCATGGAAAGAACCATCGAATCGACCCATCACGCGATGACACCGGAACCCACCGACGCGAGTCCGCCGATCGTACGCGCCCGGCATCCGTGGCGCTGGGCATCGGCGATCGTGAGTCTTTTGGTGCTCGGCTGGATCGGACATTCAATCGCGACCAATCCGAACTATCAGTGGGGCGTGGTCTGGAAGTACCTGACCTTCGGGACGGTGCTCACCGGCCTCGGATGGACGCTCACGTTGACGGCCGCGTCGATGATCATCGGCATCGTGCTGGGCATCGTCGCGGCCTTGATGCGGCAATCGCCCAATCCCGTGGTGTCGGGATTCGCCGCGCTCTACATCTGGATCTTTCGCGGCACGCCGGTGCTCGTGCAACTGATCTTCTGGTACAACCTCGCGGCGCTTTATCCGCAGATCGAGATCGGTCTGCCGTTTCTGCCTGCGCTCGTTTCGATTCCGGCGAACACCATCGTCACGCCCATTGCAGCCGCGTTGCTGGGTCTCGGACTGAACGAAGGCGCGTACATGGCCGAGATCGTTCGCAGCGGATTGCTATCGGTCGATTCGGGGCAGAAAGAAGCCGCGCAATCGCTCGGACTGTCTCCGGCGCGCACGATCCGCCGCATCATTCTGCCGCAAGCCTTGCGCGTGATCGTGCCGCCTACCGGTAACGAAGTCATCGGCATGCTGAAGGCGACCTCGCTCGTCAGCACCTTGTCGATCTCCGATCTGCTCTACTCCGTGCAGGGCATCTATGGCCGCACCTTCGAGACCATTCCGCTGCTGATCGTCGCGAGTTTCTGGTATCTGCTGGCGTCGTCCGTGTTATCCGCCGTGCAGGTGATGATCGAAGACAAATTGCGGCGCGGCCATAGCGCTGCGCCTGTCGATGGCCTGAGTCAGGTCATGCGGTATCTTCGGCAGATGACGGGCCTGCGCGCGCGTCATCGTGCCAGCGAGAAATGATATGGGCATGCAAGCAGCGTCGATGGTTCGCATGAGTCAGGTGCATAAGCGCTTCGGTATGCGGGAAGTGCTGTCCGACATCGACTTGTCGGTGCAGGCGGGCGAAGTGTGTTGTCTCGTCGGGCCTTCGGGCGCGGGAAAAAGCACGTTGATCCGCTGTATCAACTATCTGGAAAAAATCGACGGCGGCAGTATCCATGTGAATGGACAACTGGTCGGTTACAAGTTGCACAAGGGCCGTCTGCATGAATTGAGCGAACGCGAAGCAGGCCGTTCACGCGCGGACACCGCGATGGTGTTTCAGCACTTCAATCTGTTCCCGCATTTGTCGGTGATGGAGAATATCGTCGAAGCGCCGATTCACGTCCGCAAGGAAAGCCGCGCCGCCGCTCAGGCGCATGCGCGGGAATTGCTGGCGCGTGTCGGGCTGGAAGATCGCGAGAAGGCGTATCCGCGCGAATTGTCGGGCGGGCAGAAACAACGCGTCGCCATTGCGCGCGCGCTTGCGATGCGGCCCAAGCTTTTGTTGTTCGACGAACCGACTTCCGCCCTCGATCCCGAACTGGTGGGTGAAGTGTTGAGCGTCATGCGATCGCTTGCGCAGGAAGGCCAGACGATGATCATCGTGACGCATGAAATAGGCTTCGCGCGTGAAGTCGCGGATACGCTGGTCTTTATGGACCAAGGCAAGATCGTCGAGCGCGATACACCTGCCAGACTGATCGACCGGCCGCAATCGGCGCGGGCGCAAGCGTTTTTTAACAGCATCTTGAAGTAACGTTGGTTTGCGAGCGCTCCGCGCGTAAGAAAGCCTCTTTTACAGACACTATTTTTAACACGGCTGCACTAAGCCACCACCACGCACACATTGATCCTGCCTCGTTTCCACGTACAGCACTTAATGCAGCGATCATCCCAGCTCATATTCAACTGGAGTGGAGAAATCGATAGAGGTCTGCAAGCGTTCTCGATTGGAGTAGCCTTCGGTCCAGTCGATGACATTCCGACGAATATGGCTCGAGTTTCGTAGCAACCTGATAGATTCGCTCGACTTCCAAGTGGTTTTGAAAAGCTTTCAACACAGCCGAGCGACACTATACTGGTCGCGGTGCTCGTCGATCCATGCGTATATATGGACTCTCCAGTTTTGCAAACGAGGGTTTTCTGACATAGCGCCGTTCGAGTGGCACAAGCGCTGCGGGTCTAGATTAACTCGCCAGCTTCCCGAATTCGCTGAGCGGTCATCGGCAGCTCATTTCGCTCGAGCACTGTCGCGAACTCTTCCACTGAACTTTGTGGTCGTTTGCGTCGAGCACGCATTCGTTTGAATGATGAGATCGCGACTAGCGGCTCAAGATCCCATTGGTTCACGATAAATCGATCGGGATGTACGATTTCAATTCCGTACGGCACAACCGCGCTTTGCGGGAAATCGCGAACATTAGCGGTGACGATGCAATCCGCATGACCGGCTAGGGCAGCCGCCAGCACATGCCTATCATTAGAGTCGGGAAGCTTGAGACTTCCGACCAGCGGAGACCACGCTTCATCAAGCACTTGCCAATCTGGTACCGCGTCGCGCATAGCGTCTCGTCGTGCCCACAGCCTGTCCTTCAGATCCGGGCGCCGTTGCACAAGCGCCAGCATCCATTCTTCTTCGATTCTGCTTGACCATTTAGCGCTAAAAAGCCCAGCGGTTGCCAGACTAAGCAGCGCATCCGTCTGTGCGATAGAGTAGAGCACACAAGCATCAAGTATGGCTGTGTAGCGCGCATTCCCCGCCATCAGTAATCCAGGCCGAGCTCGCGTGCGTTGTCCGCCATACGGTCCAAAGCAGATTCTTGCCGCTCGCGCATTTGATTGGCATAAGCCATCAGATCTCCGAAAGCCACGCGCCGGTGCGTCCCGACCATCCGATGCGGAAGTCTTCCCGCTTCGATTTCCTTAACCACGAAAGGCCGTGAAACGTTGAGGAAGTGCGCTGCCTCGACGGTCGTGAACTCTTTCTGGCTTGGCACGACCGAGATCGCGCGCCCTTCGCTCATTGCGCCTAGAAGCTGACCAATAAGCTTGAGCGCCGCCGGCGGCACGTCGATAGAGGGATGCTCGCCCGTGTCGGTCGTCAATGTGATTGCGGCCGCACGCGAGTGATCGAGCGCTTCCATAATGCAACGCTGCGCAACCCGCGCCATCTCGAGATCATGCTGACTCATGGGAGGCGGAGAGACCTCGCGGATTCGATTCGTCGTTGTCATAGGAAACCCCTCATTTAGTTTTCACAACTAGAGTACGTTATAAACGCAATAAATGCAACATATGCAACATCTGTCCAGCCTTGGTCCGCTGCGCTGCAGGCGGTACATATCTCGGTGCGGGCCACGCGGTACGCGGCGCAATAAATCTGGTGGGGAGTGTCGCCGTCAGTGGAGGCTTGCTCGGGCGCGATGACCCGGACCTCGATACATTTTTAGGATGCAGCGGAGAGCGTCGAGAGTTAGGCATGAAGTGCGAGAGATATCGCCAAAGCGGTGACGGTGAGGCCGCGGACTAGCGGCGGCGATGTTTGAATACGACTGGTAAAATTACCAGACTGAGTTAAGGAACACACGATGGGATTCGAACAACTCGCTGCGCTCAAAGCGCATTTGAACCAAGGCGAAAGCAGCAAAACGATTGCTCCGCGCACGACGTCATCGTCGGTGGCCGTTACACGGGAAATCAGTAAGCCAGCGAAGCCACCGCGAACTTCCGCTGACGCAGCCGCGCGCGCCGTGACTACGCTGCAACGGCATTTCCCGCACGCGTTTCCACGTAGTCCCGCTCCGAAGATTCCTCTCAAGGTTGGGATCCTCAAGGATGTGCTTGCGCAAGCAGTGTCGCTTAGACTTAGCGAACGAGACGTTCGAAATGGTCTCAAGGCGTGGTGTCGGGGACAACGCTATTGGACGTGTCTCGTGGAAGGTAATGCGCGCGTGAATCTGAACGGCGCAATCACGGGTGTAGTCACCGCTGCCGAAGCACAGTACGGTGCATGTCAGGAGAATACGCGGCTCGCCCGCAGGCGGGAGCAGATTGCGAAGAGCCGACATGGTCGACCGCGTTGACCGACCACATCCACAACAATTAAGAAACAATTTGACATAAGGCAATTTATCAACATCGAATATAATTGCTAATGCCACGATTATTTTGTTTTAATATTGCCGGAAATGGGTCAAACTTGGAATTTATGAATCTAATTATCATAGGCACGGGTTTCTGCACATGTCGCAGCACTATGGTAGTTTAGCTATTTACCCTTTATTTGACGTATACCAAGAGGAGGGCGCACCAAACCGTTGTGTATTGGCCTGTTCGCGTTGCTGCCACTGTTCGGCGACCACTTGGCCACGTATCGGCAAACAGGCTTTGTAGCACAGGCTTGCACTCCCAACCAAACTAAACTATCGAAAAGTACTGTATATTCATACAGTCTTTCGGAGGCTATATGGAACAGTGGGTGCGGGTTCAAAATGAGCGCGATCGACTGGTGCTCGCGTGGTTACGCAGCCAGGTTGGCGATGCGGCGATATTAGCGCGCAACGCGCTGCGCGACGCTGGGCGGGAAACCGTACTTGTCCGCGATCTGCCGGCTCTTGCGACTGACGCCGCCACGATTTGTCCAAGCTGCCGTTCGCAATGCCGCGATCAGCGAGCGGTGTCTCGCCGACATCTACCGGATCCTTCACGCCCCGAGCAGCCAGCGCGCCAGTTGATTGCCGCTTCTTTTTAACCGACTGGATTGGAAGCCGCGCAACGTGCCCTTTCGAGAAGGCCGCGGGCGCCTTGCGCGTGTATCTTGCTGGATTCGACGTCTTCCGTATCGATGCAGTAGATCATGGAGATTACCTATAGGGCTGTGTCGAGAGGAAGGCTTTCTTAAGATCTATCCGTTCGACTGCGAAGCACCGGCAAATCTGGGACCCGCTGCGAAGGCGGCATGGATCTGTCGCGCGAACATCGATGCCATCCGATCCGCTGACGTGGTCATGGCAAACCTGAACGATTTTCGGGGACTCAGTGAGCCAGATAGCGGGACAGCGTTTGACGTTGGTTTTGCGGCCGCACTCGGCAAGCCTGTATGGGCGTATCGATTTGACGCTCGATCGCTTGTCGAACAGATCGTTGAAACGTGCGATCCCGCCCCTTCCCTGCCGGTGTGCGCGCGTGGATACGTTGTTGAGAATTTTGGCCTAAGCGTCAATCTCCTTAGCCATTTCCGCGCGCTTGGTAGCAGGCGGTCCAGGAGATTGCCTGAGTGAGATGAAGAAGTTCAGCGATGCCGGGTAGCCCCCGGTTTGATTACCGGGTTTGCGAAGCGGAGCTTCGTATATATTGGATAAAGCGTAACATCAGTATATCTACTTTATGAACAACCTCGATTGGCTGACCGATCCGCAAGCGGCGTACGACGAATGGCAGCGAAACGACGCCGTCGGTGCCGGCCGGTGCCCATTCGGTGAGCAGTCAATCATTCAGCATCAATCGATGTTCCTGCGGTTCCACTGACATCTTGCGAGTCACGGCAAGACGGTGGCCACCTTCGGCTCGGCAGAGCTCGACGCCTTTTTCAGCGCGCTTGCCCACGACGCGCGTCCCGATACGACGACCCAGCTTCGCTACCTCAAGCTCATTGATCGCGTCTCACGTCACCTCGTAGCAATGGAGGTTCGCAAAGACAACCCTCCTTCGTTGATGCTCGTTGGCCAGGCTTGGCCAGAAGACGAGCCGACCCCAGTCTTCCTTTCGGAGACCGATGACAAACGCCTGCAAGGTGGTGCGTCGAGCCAGCGGATGCTCCGTTCAAACAGCTTCGAAGCGTGGCGATCGTCGCCCTCTTTCTGGGTTCGGGTATTACATCGGCCGAATGCCGGCAACTTGATCTCGATGGCCTGGACGTCACCGGTCTTCGACCTGATGTGTATGTAGAGAAACGTGACCGCGCATCGTCGGCGTGTGCCACTTGAGCCGTTCTGCGTCGATGTTCTTCGCGAGTACGTTTCAGCCCGGCGGTTGCTTGCATGCTCGACTCGCTACCTGTTCGTGGCAACCGCAACGGGCAAGCCGAGGAAAGACGACACCCTAGGAAAGTGCGTTAGAAGCGCGCTGGGCGATATCAAAGTGACGGCGGCCGACATGAGTCCCCGTCTCCTTCGGAACACGTATGGGCGCCGGCATATCGCAGCGGGAAGCACCAACGAGCAAGTCAGCAATTTGCTTGACCTTTCCCCAAAGAAGCGCCTTGATGAAGTCACAGACCAGTCAATCCGTCTTTAGATTGAACGTATTGGTCGCCTTGCTGAATGCAACTCAACTCGTGCGATCTTGACTCCCATCAACAAACTCCCCTCATATGAAAAAATACAGGGCGGCAGCATCTTCATTCTTGCTGCTCTTTTCTTTGCGCAATTGCCTCTAAAACGGCATCTGGATTGGTTGCCGCCTGGAGGGTTTCCGCATGCTCGTCGTGCCGATCCCGTACGTTAGGAAGATCGCGTCGAAGCTCCTCAAGCAGCATGATGATCTTGGTGGTTTTTTGTTCGGCCAGCAGGTTGATTTGAAGTTCGAGATGCGCACGCTCTTCCTCGACACGCGCCAGGCGATTTTGCCGAATGAGCACCGCCATCGTGATCAGGACGCCTATGAAAGTGACAATGCCTTGCAATAAGGAAAACGGCGGTTCGTCAAAGTAGTGATAGCCCACGTGATGCAGAAAGAGGTCGCTGACAATCCACGCCACGCTTGCGCACAAAAAAGTCAGTAAAAAGCGGGGCTCACCAAAAAACATGCTGACGTGCTCGATCGCTCTTTGCACGGCAGTGCGCTGCTCTTCCTCGCGCTGAGAGAATTGTGAAACCTTGTCCAAATTTTCGTGAATCGCGTCAGAAATATTCTGGTGAGTTCTGGTGTCGACCTGCGGATCGTTTGTCATGTCAGCGGCTCATTCTCAGGAGAAGACGGCCAAGGCCGAAGGGTGAGTTTTTTTACCTTAAGCGCGGGAGCGCATCGGAAGTCTTCGCTTGCGTCCGCAGCTCATGCAATCCATCTGTATCTATTTCTGTTGAAAGAGGAATAAACGAAATGCCGGGTACGTGTGTTGCGATTCGTCCAGCGCCTTCCCGCAGCTCCAAACCGGTATTCCGGCACATTACTAATCTAAGAGACACATTCATGCGATTACTCACCACACAAGACGGACTTCCGCGCGTGTCATGGGGCGCCGTCATCGCCGGCGTCATCCTGTCGTTGATCGTCTATTTGATCTTGACCGTTCTGGGCACCGCGATCGGTACGTCAATACTCTCGCCGATGGCGCAGCCCAATCCGTTGCGAGGCTTTGGCTTCGCATCCGGCGCTTACATGATCATTATGACGGTCATTGCGGTGTTCGTCGGCTCTTACTTCGCAGGACGCTGCGCTCCCGTACTCGGTTGGTTGCACGGGTTGTTGGCGTGGGCTGTGATGATTTTGCTCGTTGCGTACGGGGCCACTTCGTTGCTAGGCAGCGCGGTCAGCGCAGCAGGCAGCGTCGCGTCCACGACAGCTACAGTCGGCGCCGCGGCGGCGCCGACCGCTGCAAGCGGGGCAGATATGAGTTCGCTCAAACAGGAGGCGCAAAGTGCGATGGCTTCGGTTAGCGCCGAAGCATCAAGCCCGCAGGCCGAAGCGGATGCACGCCAGGCAGCGGACACAGCCGCGCGCGGTGTAGCACGCGCTTCGTGGTTTTCGTTTGCTGCGCTCGTCGTTGGCGCCATCATCGCCATCGTGTCGGGCGGTGCGGGGTTCCGCCATCAACCACCGTTTGAAGACGCAGGCGGCTCGGCTACGGACGATGGTGCTCTGCGCGCCGGGACACGTCGAGTGGTGCCGCAAAACCGTCAAGTTCGGTGACCCTTCAACGTACGAGCTTTTCACAATGGTGCTTCATAGATCACCGAAACGGGCTTGCCGCCATGCAGGATGATAAAAAACTGTCTGATTTGCCGCCCTCTCGGACTAAGGCAGTCGTCGGCAGACTGAGCGTTACAGAGGAACGGTTGGCGGTACGAATCGAAGAGCGCGAAGCGGGCTCGGTTCGCGTCCGAACGGTGACCCACAAGGAGTTGAAGGAAGTGCCCGTGGTTTTGCAAAGCACGTCGATTCATGTTGACCGCGTTCCAGTGTACCGGTTTGTCGATGCGGAATTTGAGCCGCGGCAAGAAGGCGACACGCTAATTGTCCCTGTCTTTGAATACGTTCCGGTAACAGAAGTGAGGCTGATGTTGAAAGAAAAGATACGCGTCAAGAGCACGTTACTTCGCAGGAAAGCGTGCATCAGGCAGAGGTGCAACGCCAGGATGTTGTTATCGAGCGCCGGAACGGCCCCGACGGCGAATGGATTGCGGAAGCCGCCACCGAAGCCTTCGGGTCTCAACGGCGCAAAACGCTGTGATTTACCCCACTGCTGACGCATCAAATTATCCACCGGCGATCCACGCTTAGCGTCAATACTCTTTTTGGAGCAAAACCATGTCGCAAATTCTTGTTGGTGTATTTAATTCATTCGAAGAAGCAGATCAGGCAGTCATGCGCCTTGAACAATCTGGCATCGCCCGCAGCGATATGGAAGTTCATGCGAGCAGCTTGGCGGGTGACAAGACAGGCACCCCGGCTAGCTCCGGAACCCTTAGCGCTACCGATCGTCAGGCCGTTTCCGATCGGACCATCACTAACGATGGCGAAGGCGTGGGCGTGATCGCGAAGATCGAACACTTCTTCAGCAACGTGTTCGGTGGCGATGAGCGTCCGGAAGAAGTCGGGCATTACAAAGAAGCGGTTCGCCGGGGCGGTGCGCTGCTCACCGTGACGGTGGTCGATGAGGCTCACCTTGTCCTGGTTCGCTCGACCCTGCATAAGGCGGGCGCAGTTGACATCGATGAGCGCGTCGCGCACTGGAAAAACACTGGCTATGCCGGATATGACACAACCATGCAGCCCGACACGGCAGACGAGGTCAGCGCGGATCGTCAAGCGTTTTCTGTCGTGCGCGAATCGCTTGATGTAGGTAAGCGTGAAGTGCAAACGGGTGGCGTGCGCGTTTATTCCCGTGCCACGGAAACGCCGGTCACGGAAAGCGTCAATTTGCGCGAGGAGCACGCAACGATCGAACGGCGGCCGGTGGACCGCGTTGCAACTGCGGCCGATCTCCAAGGCGGCTCGATCGAAATCCGCGAGACGGCCGAGCACGCAGTGGTGGCCAAGACAGCTCACGTAATCGAAGAAGTCGTGGTGGGACGCGAATCGTCAGAGCGTACCGAGACAATCAACGAAACGCTGCGCGGCAACGAAGTCGAAGTGGAACGGGTGGCAGGTGACAAAAGTTCTTCGAAGTCAACGCCAGGAGCGAACGTAGTGAGCGACGGATCAACGGTTGTTGATCCGCTTAAGCCGCTGTAATTGCCATCCAGGCCCCCGCAAGGTGCCCGGCAATGGGACTGACGTTTATCCAACTATCACGCATCATTCCTGATGCGTTTCGCTGATCAACAGATAAGGAATAGAACATGGATACGAACAAGGCAGAGGGTACGTTTCAGGAAGTTGCCAGAAAGGTGCAGGACGCGGCTGGCGGGGTGCTGGGCGACACCGGCACACAGGTCGCGGGCAAAGCTCGGGAACTCGGCGGTAAAGCTCAGCAGCTTTACGCGGACACGACCGACATCGTGCGCGGCAAAACGACTGAAAGCCCGTTCACCGCGCTCGCCATTGTAGGCGGCCTGGGCTTCCTGCTGGGCGCGATATGGGCAAGTGCAAATACGGCGCCAGCGCCGGCGCAGCCATATCGGACGCGCTATCGTGGCAACGACAATTATTGACAATGCGGCTGGACCGCGATGGTTGGCCAGCATCGCGGCACCACTGGTCGCCCGCTATTAATCCGGTCTCCGATATGTAATTCAAGGCATAAATTGTGATGTCAATTCACCCAAAAATCACGCGTTGGCGGAACGTCGGACAATTTTGTTGCGGGCGGGTTGCTGATTACAGTGCGCTTTTTCTTGTTGAGTTGGCCCAGACCAAAGCCAAAATGATGCGCGAGCTTATCGCGATGGTGGCGCTCGCCGTGGGTGTGCTTTTCACACTGTCATTTCTTTGCTTTGCGGTGATCGCTACCGCCTGGCAGACGCCGTACTTTCTTGCAGTTGTCTGGGGCATCGCAGGGCTTTGGCTGCTCATTTCGATCGTCGCGTTTTTGGTTCTGCGTGCCCAGAAGCCGGTCGAGTCTTTTAAAACGCTTCAATCCGAAATACAGGATGATATGGCGGCGATCAAGGAGGCATTGAAATGAGCGCATTGGACAGCAATTTATCTCAAGCGACGATCCTTGCACGCATGTCGGCGACTCGCGCCGAGCTGATAGCGGCAAACCACGTGAACACGTTGATTGCCAGTTCGCGGCTCGGCGTACGGGCTCCGGTCATTCAGGAAGGTCCGCTTTTCCTCCAGTCGCCCTACGCTGGGCTGATTGCCGGGGCGCTGATCGCTACCACGATCCTAGGGCCGGCGCAGTTGGTGAGAATCGTCGCACTGCGAGGTCTGACGCCGTGGATAACGAGAACGATTAGATCACTTGCTGGCCGCTAATTTGACATTTAAATTCAAAACGGCCCCCTTCGAGCTTGTCCGTAAATCGAGTATGGCTTAGGACGCCCGCTACCCAGCACCATAAGCATTCGCTATAGAACCGCACAAGGCACGTACATTGCGATCTTTCTGGTGCTGCAGCAACAGCTGCGGACACAAAATTGGAGGCGTCAATGAACTCGTTCTTGAAGAATGTCGCTGCTTCAGTGATCATCCTGGGGCTGTCGGGTAGTGCGTTTGCTCAAGCAGGCGGAGGTGGCGGAGCGGGTTCCGGGGGCTCTGGAGGTGGTGCTGGCGCCGGCGGGGGTGCAGGAGCCGGATCAGGTGGCGGAGGCGCTGGTAACGGCGGCGCAGGCGGCTCCGGGGTGGGAATGAGTGCACCCGGGCAATCCGGCAGCAATGCGAATTCAGTGCCGGGCAATACCGCAACCGGTGGTGGTCAAGGTTCGGGTACCGGTGCAGAACCGGGCGCGTCAGGGATGAACAAATCGAATCAAAAGCCGGGCAATTCACAGACAAATTAAGATCTGCTGGCCGGGCTCCCCTGAAGCTCGGCATTTCTTACGATTAATCGCTGAACATACGTGCATTTTATGTTTGACCCTGCGTCTCGCTGAGATAGCTTTTCGGGTCCTCATTCACCGCATGGACGCCCGTTATGTGCGCGGCTTCAAAGTAGGCAAACTGAATAGCCAGATTGTGGCGGGTTTGCAAGTCAGCATGTTGACGGAAATCCGTCATCCCCTCACGTTCCTCTTCCGCCATATGATCACTGTTCGCCTCATTGGCGTCAGCGACCGCTTGATACCACGCGTCCGTGCCCGCCGGATACTGCGCGACATGGGCGACCGCATCGCGAATCTCGTTGTGGTCCTTGATTGCGTCGAGCGTCTCGTCCTCAGGCCCGTCCGTATCACCGACGCCTTGCCCCACGCGCAACAGAGCCGGGTAGAAAACGACCTCCTCAGCTTTCGCATGAACTTCTAGAAATGTCGCGAGACGTTTCCAGATCGCAGATAACGCCGACGTATTTGTCCGGTCGATTTGCTCGAGGATACCGAACAGGCGCCGCTGCTCCTGATGATCGTCGAGTATGAGTTGGGTAATATCCATTAGGGAGCCCTTTTGATTATTAGTTAAATCTGGTTGGTCATAATTTCACAACTCGCCTAATCCCGCATGTTCTCGGATGTCGGCTACCCAAACACAGTTGCCACTACCTCGCGTGACGCCCGCACCACCGCGTCCGTAGTGATATCGAACTTGGCATAAACGTCTTCGATCTTTCCCGACTCGCCGAAATCATGCATGCCAACAAACTTGCCTTCGAATCCAAGATAACGCTCCCATCCAAGTTCAACCGCCGCTTCGACTGCAACGCGCGCGAGTGACGTTCCAAGAACTGACCTTTTATACGCATCATCCTGCTCTTCGAATAGAAGACGACACGGCATCGAGACCACCGCAGTTGGCACACCCTCCTGCTGCAAAATATCGCGCGCCTGAACCGCTAGATGCAACTCAGAACCGGTAGCCAGCAGCGTCAATTTTCTGGGACCGCCCTCTGCGTCGAGTAGCACATACGCGCCCCGTGCAGATCGGTTTTCAACTCCAGTTTCAGTGCGTAGCAAAGGCATGGGTTGACGCGATAACGCCAACACAGCCGCGCGTCGCGGCTGATCCAAGATGAGTTCCCAACATTCGGCTGTCTCAATCGCATCCCCGGGTCGGTAGACGCCCAAGTGGGGGATGGCTCTCAGGGCCGCTAGGTGTTCCACCGGTTGATGCGTTGGCCCATCTTCTCCCAGACCAATCGAATCGTGGGTCATCACGAACGTCGTGCGAATGCGCATCATTGCTGCCAGCCGGATGGCGGGCCTGCAGTAATCGGAAAAGCAGAGAAAGGTGCCGCCGTAAGGGATCAGGCCGCCGTGAAGTGCGATGCCGTTCATCGCGGCAGCCATCCCGTGCTCGCGTACACCATAGTGCAGGTATGAGCCCGAGAAATTGCCAGGCGTAATCTCGGTTTGGTTCTGGGCTTTAGTGTTATTAGACGGCGTCAAGTCGGCGGAGCCCCCGAGCAGCTCCGGGATCGCACCGAACAAATGGTTAAGTACCGCGCCGCTTGCCGAACGGGTTGCCATCTCCTTGCCGCTTACGAGAAACTCGTTGCGTGCTGTCGCAATGGCGGCTTTCCAACCGGATGGCAGCTCGCCGTCATTGCGCCGTTCGAATTCCTTGCGGTTAGCCTCTGGCGCGTTTTCGACACGCGCTGCCCACGCAGTACGCGCTTCGCAACCCTTCCTGCCGACGTTGCGCCATTCATCGAGTAGCGCCGGCGGGATGACAAAGGTGGGTGAGTCCCAGTCTAGGATCTGACGCGCACCAGCGATTTCGTCTTTGCCCGGCGCATCGCTGTGCGCTTTTTGAGTCCCTGCCTTGGTCGGAAAACCAAAGCCAATGATTGTTCGGCACGCAATCATCGTGGGTTGGTCGGTCGCTGCACGGGCGGTGTGAATCGCGCTTCGAATGGCATCGGTGTCGTGGCCATTGATCTCAAGTACGTGCCATCCGGATGCGCGAAAGCGCTCTACCTCATTGTCGGAGACTGAGAGACTCGTTGCGCCATCAATGGAAATGGAATTGTTGTCCCAAAACGCTATGAGGCGCCCTAACTTTAAGTGCCCAGCAAGCGAAATCGCTTCTTGGCTAATTCCTTCCATCAAGCACCCGTCGCCCATGAACACGTAGGTGAAGTGATCGACCAATTCGTCACCGAAGGTGGCATTCATGATTCGCTCGCCCAACGCCATGCCAACTGATTCCGCAACCCCTTGGCCAAGCGGACCCGTCGTCAGTTCGATACCATCGGCGTGCCGATACTCGGGGTGTCCTGGGGTCTTACTGCCGATCTGGCGAAATTGCTCAAGCTGCTCGACAGGCATATCCTCGTAGCCTGTGAGGTAAAGCAGGCTGTAAAGGAGCATGGATGCATGGCCGTTCGAGACGATAAACCGGTCGCGGTCGAACCAGTGCGGGTCGGACGCATCAAATTTCATGAACTCTTTAAACAGGACGGTTGCAATGTCCGCCATCCCCATCGGGGCACCGGGATGCCCACTTTTAGCCTTTTGAACCGCGTCCATCGACAAGAAGCGGATACAGTTGGCCATTTGACGCAAATGGGGGTCTTGAGGCGCTGGCACCGATTTAAGCGTGGCGAGAGGGACATCAGTCATGAGGCAACTCCTGGTGGATGGCAAGTTGAGCGAAGCGCCGGTGTCCATGGCGAAAAGGCGTGGTTCGATTAAGCTCGACTGCCGACAAACCCTTTCAGCAGGTTATTCATATGAGAGTACGACGCGATGCCTTTAATCGTCTTGCTCGTCTAAATTCTTGCTCGACGAGCTGGACCCCTCGGTATCTGGCTTACACGTTTGATCCTTCCCGGACGACGTCTTGGATACATTCAACTCCTCAAGCTTCTTATCGATAATTTCTTTGGTGCCCGGATCAAGTTGTTTGTTGCCTTCATCATCTGACAGCGGTTTTTGGTTCATTCCGTAGGCGAATCCCATCCCAAACCGCAGATGGATTGGCTGGCACCTTTCTAAAGTGTGAGAGTTGGCGGGCATATAGCCTCCAGAGTGAGCAATAGACAAGAACGGCAACCGAAGTTAGAATTACGCGGGAAAAGAGTGCGATCGAATGCAAGCTGCCGACCAACATGCCAAGTGGACGCTGAGTGGTTGGTAGCGGAAATCGGCCTGATTCCTGAGTCGCCTTAGTAGTTGCGCAACAAGCATACCTGCGCGACATCGCCGCACAGCGACGCATGCGGATTTTGTAATACGCCTACACCCGTGACCAATTCAAATATATGGGAATGCGAAATATTCAAGCAAACGGAAGTACGGCCAGCGCGATGTAGTTCGTGCCTTTCGAAGTCTTCGACCGCCCTCCTTGTTGCTTCGTTGCTTCTTGCTATGCAGACGGCGAGCCATTTGGGCGATCAGGTTCAGTTTTTGGCTCTCCTATATCTGGGACATCTGAGGGGATGTCTGGCGAGGGAGCATCTGGAATCGTGACTGGAATTTCGAGAATAGTTGGATCGGACATGGATTTCCTGTTTTCGGTTGGTATTGATAAGCAGCCCAGCCTGCAGCGCGGCGCGGTGGCTAGACTAACCCCTCTGCTGCACCGGGCGTCGTCGGAGACAAACCTGCTGCTGTCTGCCATTCCCCCAGCACGCGCCCCAGCAACTCGAAGGTTATTGGTTTGTGAAGATACCCGTCAAAAGCGGCAAAATCCTCGTTCCCTAGATCAGCACGGCCAGTGATCCCAATCATCTATACGTCTTGGGAAGCTCCTTCGCTGCGCAGGCTTTCACAAGCGACTCGGCCGTCCCCGTCAGGAAGCTCGACATCGGCAAATATGAAATCAAATGCAGACGAATAAGCAAGTGTGCGCGCTGTTTCACAGTCGTGCGCAACTGTCACAGCATGTCCCAGTTTTTCAGTCAGCGCTGCGAGACTGGCCGCAAGATCACGATCATCGTCCAGTATGAGTTTTTGCATGTGGCATCCTGAGTTTGGTTGAGGTTGTATGTAATGTATGAAAGAGTGACCTGCCCCCGGTAACTTGAGACCGAATTGATCTAGGATAACGGCGCATCCATACGGAGCGCGTCATGAAGAAGAGTCGATATAGCGATGAGCGGATTGTTCGGATCTTGCGGGAGGCGGACAGTGCGCCCATTGCCGAGGTGGCAAAGCGACACGGTGTCAGCGACGCGTCGATTTACGCGTGGCGCAAGCGATTTGGCGAAATGGTCAGTGACGACGTCAAGCGATTGAAGGCGTTAGAGCTCGAGAACAGCCGACTAAAGAAGCTGGTGGCGGAGCGCGACCTGGAAATCGAGGTCATGAGGGAGATTTCCGCAAAAATGTATGGTCCGCTCCGGTTTTGCAAGCGGGTTTTTCAGGCGAGACAGTTTGCGTAAATGTATCCGGCCTCTCGCGAGTCAGCTGCTTTTGGCAGCAAGGCCATGATGGGATATGCGCGGTCGGTTCCCAATAAATGGACAGACCTCAGAGGCCGGTTTTTTGTCCCGGGCTTACCGAACGCCAGTGCACTGTTTCGTCATCAATTACCGTCTGCAAACTTTGAAGAGAGTGGGCTGATCATCGCGCTTGGGGCTGTCGCAAGTAGAACGTTCCTTGGCGTGTGAGAATCGTCCACGCGATACGTGCGAGTTTGTTGGCAAGCGCAACAATTACTTTGTTTCGATGGATTCCCTTCGCCTCCATCTGCGAGATCCAGACTCCAAGGTGATCTTTGGTTCGGTCGAGATGGAGAACACAAGCACGTGCGCCGTGAATCAATAGTCTGCGCAGATAGGGGTTTCCACGCTTCGTAATTCCGAGCAGATGTTGTTTGCCGCCGGTGGAAAATTCTCCAGGCACGAGTCCTAGCCACGCTGCAAAATGGCGACCGGATTTAAACTGTGTTCCGGTGCCCGAGAAAGCTGTAATGGCTGTCGCGGTGAGGTGTGCAATACCCGGAACCGAGGTAAGTCGCGTTGCGACGTCGTCGGCGCCAGCGATTGCTTCGATCTGACGACGCAATTGCAATAGCCGAGCTTCGACGGAACGATATTCTTGCCATTGCTCCTGCAAAACTTGTCGCATCGATACCGTCAGCCCATTGTTCTCGTCGGAGATAATGCGCGGCATATCGCGAACAAAGTAGGCGGGACCTGTGCCGATAGTAATGCCATATTCCAGCAAGAAAGCGCGGGCCTGATTGACGATAGCGGTCTTGCAAGACACCAGGCGTTGCCTGACTCGATGGAGAGCCTGCAAATCGAGCTGAGCTTCGGTCTTGGGCTGGGTGAAGCGCATGGTAGGACGAGAAATCGCTTCGGCTATGGCCTCCGCATCGACAATATCAGTCTTGTTGGACTTGACGAAGGGCTTGACGAACTGCGCGGGGACGATGCGAATCTGATGTCCGTAGGCGGCCGCTTTGCGTGCGAGCCAGTTGCTACCAGGACAAGCTTCAATACCAACGATGGTCGGAGACGCGCGAGCGAGAAACTCCAACAGCCGTTCACGATTGAATCGGCCCTTGAATACTGGCTTGCCTTTCGCGTCCAGACCGACGACATGGAAGACAGACTTCCCGATATCAATGCCCATGCGGGCGACAGCGGTGGAACTCAATTGACTCATGACACACCTCCGAAAAAGGGTCGGCGTCAGCGTCGATTATGCCCCTATGAGAGGAGCGGACCATCCTATTAATGGTAAGCGCACAGGCGCGTCGCGAGCAAGCCCGCTATGCCATCTCACGCGGGCTGAGCCAACGACGCGCGTGTGCGCTGATTCACCTCAGTCGTGCCAATCTCGGTTACGTCAGCATCATGCCGGGCAAGAGCGGCCCGATCATGGAGATGATCCGACGCCTCTCGGGTGACTATCCTCGCTTCGGCTCGCGGCGCATCCGCATCATGCTGGGTCGCGAAGGGATCGTCATCGGCAAGGAGCGGTGCAGCCGATTGTGGGCGCAAGCCGGTCTTCAGGTGCCTCGCAAACGACGCCGACGCCGCCTTGCCGGTTCGCGTCCCCGGCCGCTTGCTCCGAGTGCCCGCAACGCCGTATGGAGTTACGATTTCGTCTTCGACGCGTGTGCCAACGGCCAACAACTGAAATGTCTGACGGTCGTCGACGAGTACACGCGTGAATGTTTGGCCATCGATGTGTCTGGCTCGATCCGATCGGCTAGAGTCATTGAGGTGTTGAGCAAGCTGATCAGCGTTCACGGCGCGCCACGCTATATGCGAAGCGACAACGGCCCCGAGTTTGTCAGCGCAGCGTTGCTCAAGTGGGTGGTCTCGGAGAAGATCGGATCGGCGTTAATCGATCCCGGTAAGCCCTGGCAGAACGGCACAAACGAAAGCTTCAACGGTAAATTCCGTGACGAATGTCTTGCCATGGAATGGTTCCGCAATCGGATTGAAGCCAAGATCGTGATTGACGATTGGCGACGGCATTACAACGAGGTTCGACCGCATTCGAGCCTGAACTACGACACGCCGCTGGCGTACCGCCAGCGCTTAGAAAGAAAATCAACCCATGCCGTTATTGCTAGAACGCAGTGGTCTTAGAAAAACGGGCAGGTCAGTCTGGGACACAGCAATTCAGAGGCACAAAAGTTACGTCCTTGGTGTGATATCCCATGCGCTAAGTAACGAAGCTACCACCCCGATCAAATGCCCGACCTTAAAAAGGCTTCTGAAGATCGACGCTGAGACCTTCGCTGTCGGAAGTCCGGACGAACTTATCAAAATTATCGAGAAAAGCATTGAGTTACTCACCAGACTGATGCAGAAAAAGCCCTATTTATGGAGGAAGCGAAAAGAGTTTTTGACTATGACGCATTTTCAAAAAAATCTGAAAAAGGTTGGAATGCGTATGAACTTACAAAATCTTCAAGCCATAGGCTATGTCCATATTGCCAGCAAGCCTACGCGTTTACGATCGTCGCGCGGACAAAAGGAAAGAAAGGGAACAAGGTCATCCGAGGATTTCGACCGACTTTGGACCATTATTACCCTAAATCGGAGTATCCATTTCTCGGGCTTTCACTCTACAATCTAGTTCCCGCCTGTCAAACGTGCAACAGCTCGCTCAAGTCAACTAAAAATTTCTATACAAATCCCCACTTACATCCATTGCGCGATCCTGAGTGTCTTCGATTCAAACTCGACCCAATATCGTACTTACTCCATCGTGCGGACTCGTCCGTCAGCCTTAGGATCGAACTCGAAATTATCAATGCAAGTCTTGCCGCGGAAGCAAAAGCTTCAATCGACACGTTTTTGCTTGATAAGCGCTATCACGTGCATGATCGAGAGCTTGGACAATTCTTCGCGAGTCTGCAACGCTGGACACCTGATTTGATTGCCAAACTCGCTGCGGATCAGGCTTGGGGCTTAGGGAGTCAATTGAGGATCTCGAATCATTGTTGTTTCAATTTGAATATGGCGCTTATGAATTAGAGATGCTCGGGCGCATTAAGAAGGATCTCTTTGACTACGTTCGCCCTGGTTCATAGGGTCTGCATCCTTCTTTCAGGATCGTCGAAGGCTTAAAACGCAGCTACAAATAGCGTTAAATTATTCTTAATGATACAGTTCGCTCGATACGGCTTTAGCATTCGTTTGGATGGCAGAGAGGAACGCGTATGAGACCTACAACCAACCTTATGGTTCGGTTGATATAAACTTTGTTGAGTTCAAACTTACATAAACTTTTTATTTCCAAAGTTATTATTTACGGCGCGCTTTGCATCAGTTGTTGCGCTCAAGCACTGATTTGTATAATTTACCCTGGCGTTGAGGGTTCCTGTAAGATCAAAATGCCCATTGTGAAATTCGACAATGGAAAAATAGTCTTTGATGTAGTCTGCACACTGCGAGCCACCGCTTCCGCCGGATTCCATGACATCTGCAAAAGACACAGGATAGCCCCGCATGCAGAATTGTTATCTTGTGCATGTGAGAGGTTTGGAGAAGACGCGATTGAAACGGCAGCAATCACGACACCGAGAAATGACTTCATCGAACGCCTCGCGTGGTTTTGGTAGGACGGCGTTATAAGCCGTGCGATAGGGCAATAGCGTACATCGCAAAGATCGCAGAACACACTGCGATGCCAGCAACCCACGCGGGCGTCACGAGCCGACTTGGCGCCCGCAACGGCAACTCAAGCAACACCTCACGGATCATCGCCACATGTTGCTCGTGCGCCTGGTCATACTGTCGGACTGCGATTTCACCCATCAATTGCTCGCGAGCTTCGCCGAAGTCCCGAGCCTTACTTAAGACCTCTGTCGTGCTATCGCGGAAATCCGCTAAAAATTGATCCCATCGAGATGCAAGGCGGAGCACCGCAAGGTCGCTATCGTCCTTGAAACGTTTGCCGCTCGTCTCTAGCGCCGTTCGCAATTCACCAACATCCCTACGCAATAACGACAATTCGCCGAGGACCGCGCCGATTAGCTCTTCGCGGATTGAATCATCCGGCGCGCCCATCAGTGCACCAACGCTTTGAAGACCGAATCGAGATCCGACGTAACCCGGCTTGCGAGACGTTTAAGGGCGACCATTTGACGTATGCGCGCCTTCTGCTCCTCGGGCGCGCCCTCTTCCATGGCCTTCGCGTTAAGCGCAACATAGTCTCGCGGATCGTTCTTGATATCTGCGATCGTCATGCCAAAGCCTTTGATCTTCTCGTAGATCGGATTTTCGTAGATGATCGCTGCTCGGTCTGCGACAAAAGCGTTGCTCCTGGCTCCGAAATCGAACACCCTCGAGAACACCTTCTCGATATCGTTCCGCTTCGGATCAACCATGTTCATGACAAGCCGAATCTTTGATGCTGGCACGCCTAGATCGGAAAGCGAGCGCAGCGTGGCGATCGTGTTAACTTGCTGCTTCGCCGCCGGCACAGTCGGGACGACAAAGTAATCAAAGTCTTCGTGTGAACCGTCGTAGCTTTGCATCAGTCCAATGAAGTCTTCGACGTTGGATGCGCCGACATCCACTACCGCGTTATTCAATGACATCAGTTGGTCCTGAAGCTCGTCGAATTGGCTCCCACGGAGCGCGGCTTGTTCGGTCCCATCCGAGTTAATTGACTCAATTGAGATGACGGGCGCATTGCCAAGGCGCGGCGCCAATAGATGCTGTGCGACGGTGCTCTTTCCGACATTGCCTGAAAAATTGATGACAGCGATTTTCATATTGATGCACTCCGCCTCGTAGATGTATGGCGCTCGGGTTTCGGAAAGCGCAGGGTCGTTTCTTTCGATATGCGCCGGTTTGAGCGCGCGAGTAGTGACATTTTAGATACCCGGTTTAAGGGACGGTGCCTCCTGTTCAGACCTGTTCGAAGCGGTCATATCCAAATCGCGTTTCGGACGGTCACGTTCAATTTGGCTCTGTTCGCGTTGGATCTCTGCGCGCACGCGGTCGATGGTTAGATCACTGACTTGCGGTATCGGTACATCGAGCGGCCGATGATTTGCGCGCGCGTCCGCCACCGCGCTTTCGAACTCCCCCCGTACGGTCTCCTGCGCAGATTCCGACATTCCCTTGATGGTCTCTTCCTTCACCGAGCGGGCGGCCGCCTCCTTGATACACTCACGCGCGGCGTCGACGATAATCTGCTGATCGGGCCTGAGCGGAAGCTCGCCACGCAAAACTGCCTCACGCGTTTGGGCGATGCGCCGGCGCTCATTAAGCTCTGCAGCAAGTTCTGGCGACATTTTCGTGGTACCAGGGGACGTTGCCTGCCACGCAGATCCGAAGCCTTGAGGACACCGATTTCGTGCTCCTGCACATCACGGATCGGCGCACCGCCGCCGGCTTGTGCGCGACGTGCCGCGTTTTGTGCATGCCACCACTTCTCGACTTCGATTTTGGGGACCGGAGCGGCGAGCTCGCGCAGGACGAATGCGGCGTGTTCCAGTTCGGCCTTGGAGGGCAGCTTGGGACCAAGCCCCCAGAACGCGCGTCGCCAGTTTTTCCGGGCGAATCTGGCCATCACACCCTGCAGATACGGGCTTTGCTGAACGAGCCGATCAACAAGCTCCGGGTCTTCGTAGAAGAAAGCCTTCTCACAAAGGATCGGATCGCACCCTTCGATGGTCACGATCTGCTTGTCGTATTTGAGCGCGCGCAGCTCCTGCGGAAGCATCAGCGGTCGCCCATGCTCGGACAAGTTTTCGCTGGTGGATGAGGATTTGCCACGACTGCGACCGCGTGACTTGGCCATGTGGGTGAACTGACCGAGCATCTTCGAATATTCTTCAGAATCTTCGAGCACGCGCGGTGCAAACAACGAGCGTACCTTGCAGTTGGTCGGTAAGCGCGCATTAGACGGCGTCCCTTGCGCATTGCCATGCGACATACGTCAGGCTATGGTTGGATTCAGTCGCCAG
>NZ_JALQDB010000044.1:0-2184 GCF_023631465.1 Caballeronia sp. GAWG1-1 | reverse complement strand
ACGGACCGGACGACAGGACTGGCGTTGCGCATGACATCAACCACGCGAGCTATGCTCGCCGGCTTTGGCCGGAGAAAGCATGCCCGCGCACCGGATGAACATGCGCATGATCAAGGACGTTTTACGACTTAAGTTCGACGGCGGTTTCTCGCATGATCGAATCGCCGCGTCGCTGGGCATTTCCAAGGGCGTGGTCACAAAGTACGTCGGACTGGCGGGTGCCGCCGGGCTGGATTGGGCGATCGCCTGTGATATGGACGAAGGCGAGCTCGAGCGACGGCTTCTTGGCAAGCCCACCGGACCCGCGGCCTATGCACAGCCCGACTACGGTCGCATTCATCAAGAGCTGCGCCGCAAGGGCGTGACGCTGACGTTGTTGTGGGAGGAATATCAGGCGGAGTTCGCGAATCGGAAGACTTACCGTTACACGCAGTTCTGCGAGCACTATAAGGCGTTCGCGAAACGGCTGAAGCGCTCCATGCGGCAGATCCACCGAGCTGGCGAGAAGCTATTCGTCGACTTCGCCGGTCCCACGTTGCCGTTGACCACAGGGCGCCGCGCGCACATCTTCGTGGCCGCCATGGGCGCATCGAGCTATACATTCGCATGCGCCACGCCGGCCGAGACGATGGAGGATTGGCTGAGTGGTATCGCCCGCGCGCTGACCTTCTACGGCGGCGTTCCCCAGCTGATCGTGCCGGATAACCCGCGCGCGATGATCGGCGATCCCGATCGCTATGAGCCTCGCGCCGGCGACACCGTGCTGGACTTCGCGCGTCACTATGGCACCTCATTTCTGCCTGCACGCGTTTATCGCCCGCAGGATAAGCCGAAGGTTGAAGTAGCGGTTCAGGTGGTCGAACGTTGGATCATGGCGCGCCTGCGTCATCGCCAGTTCGAGTCGGTCCAGTCGGTGGACGACGCGATCCGCCCGCTACTGAAGAACTTGAACGAGCGCCCGTTTCAGAAGCTGCCTGGATGCCGCGCCAGCGCGTTCACCGAATTAGACGCGCCGGCCCTACAGCCACTGCCGGTGCAGCCGTATGAGCTCGCGCGGTTCAAGGCAGTGACCGTCCACATCGACTATCACATCGAGATCGATAAACATCGCTACAGCGTCCCGCACGCGCTTGTCGGACTCAAGCTCGATGCGCGCATTACTGCGGGCGCTGTCGAGTTGTTGCATCGCGGTCGCCGTGTGGCCAGCCATGCTCGCAATGATCGCGTAGGAGGCTACACCACCGCCGTCGAGCACATGCCGGCAGCACACCGCGCCCATCTCGAATGGACTCCACAGCGGCTTATCCACTGGGGTCAGCAGATTGGCGGCGCCACCGGCGCGCTCGTCGCGCGACTTCTGCAGGAACAGCGCCATCCCGAGCACGGCTATCGGGCGTGCCTTGGCTTGCTCTCGCTCTCACGTCGCTATGGTCGCGACCGTCTCGAAGCGGCGTGCGCGTTGGCGCTTGAATTGGGTGTACATCGTTACCGCCACGTGTGCGACATCCTCATCAACAACCGCGACCGCGCGGCAGCGACCACGCCCGTCGAGTGGGTCAGTCCGAGTCACGCGCATGTCCGTGGCCCCAGCTACTATCAATAAAGAGAACCCGCCATGATGATGCATCAAACCTTGACGCAACTACGCACCCTGAAGTTGGATGGGTTCGCTGACGGATTGGAAGAGCAACTGACGCAGCCCGGTACTGCGGCTCTGAGCTTCGAGGAACGCCTGTCGTTGCTGGTCGACCGGGAAGCAAGTTGGCGCGATGATCGTCGCCGCACTCGACTGCTCAAGCAAGCGCGCCTGAAGTATCCGCAGGCCGCCATCGAAGATCTCGACACTCGCGCTGGTCGAGGCGTGGACCCGCGATCGCTCACAAGCCTGGCTCTCGGTGACTGGGTCGAATCTGGATACAGCCTGCTCATTAGCGGCCCAACCGGCGCAGGTAAATCATGGCTCGCTTGCGCCCTCGCGCAGTATGCCTGCCGACGCGGGCACTCCGCGTTGTACCTACGTGTGCCGCGCCTCGGCGAGGAACTGCGCGTCCTCCACGGCAACGGCGGCTTCACCAAATGGCTGCTGCAGGTTGCTCGCGTTGATGTTCTTCTGCTGGACGATTGGGGAATGGCTCCGCTCGACGCGATGGTCCGAAACGATTTGCTCGAGATGATTGATGACCG